>JAQZAY010000059.1 GCA_029239415.1 Pseudomonas sp.
GCCAGCGGTCACCGGGCATCTTGTCGATCAGCGAGTGCTTGCCATGCACCACTTCGTCATGGGAGATCGGCAGGACGAAGCGCTCGGAGTAGGCATACATCAGCCCGAAGCTCAGCTCGTTATGGTGATGGACGCGGTGTATCGGGTCGTTCTGGATGTAGTGCAGGGTGTCGTGCATCCAGCCCATGTTCCACTTGTAGTTGAAACCCAGCCCGCCTTGCTGGGTCGGCTGGCTGACGCCTGGCCAGGCGGTGGATTCCTCGGCGATGACCAGGCTGCCAGGCGCTTCCAGTGCGGCCACGTCATTGAGGTGGCGAAGGAAATCTATGGCTTCGAGGTTCTCTCGGCCGCCATGGCGGTTGGGCACCCACTCGCCTGCCTTGCGCGAATAATCGCGGTAGAGCATCGAGGCCACGGCATCCACCCGCAGGCCGTCGATATGGAAGTGCTTGAGCCAGTGCAGCGCCGAAGCCATCATGAAACCGCGCACCTCGTTGCGCCCCAGGTTGTAGATCAGCGTGTCCCAATCCTGGTGGAAGCCTTCGAGCGGGTTGGCGTATTCGTACAGGGCGGTGCCGTCGAAGTTCACCAGGCCGTGTTCGTCGGTCGGGAAATGCGCCGGCACCCAGTCGAGAATCACGCCGATGTTCGCCTGGTGGCAGGCGTCGACGAAGGCGGCGAAGTCCTCGGCGCTGCCGTAGCGGGCCGTGGGCGCGAACATCGACAAGGGCTGGTAGCCCCAGGACCCGCCAAAGGGGTGCTCCATGATCGGGAGCAGCTCAATGTGGGTGAAGCCCAGCTCCTGCACGTAGGGCACCAGCCGATCGGCCAGCTCACGCCAGTTGAGGAAGCGCGAGACTTCGCCGGCATCGTCCAGCTCGCATTGCCAGGAACCGGCATGCAGCTCGTAGATCGACAGCGGTGCGGTGATCGCATGACGCTCGGCTCGCTGCTCCATCCATTCCTGATCTTGCCATGCGTGGCCTAGGGCACCCGCCACCTTGGAGGCGGTGCTGGGCGGCAACTCGGTGGCGCGGGCCAGCGGATCGGCCTTGAGCGGCAGCACGCCGTCACGACCCAGCACTTCGAACTTGTAGGCCTCGCCAACGCCCAGGCGTGGGATGAACAACTCCCAGACACCGGCATCATGACGCAGGCGCATGGGATGGCGGCGGCCGTCCCAGTTGTTGAAGTCGCCGACCACCGATACCCGGCGGGCATTGGGCGCCCACACCGAGAAACACACGCCGTCGACGCCGTCGACCTGGATCGGCTGTGCCCCGAAGCGCCCCGAGAGGTCGCGGTGGTTGCCTTCGGCAAACAGGTGCAGGTCCATTTCGCCCAGTTGCGGCCCGAAGCTGTAGGGGTCTTCGGTCACTTGCTCGCCACCAGGCCAGGCGATCTGCAGGACATAGGCCTGGGGCTCGCTCAAGTGCCCGGTGAACAGGCCCGGCAGCGAACCCTGTTGCAGCTCGGCCAGCGGTTGGCCACCCTCGCGCGCCAGCAGGCGCGCGCTCAAGGCATTGGGCAGAAAGGCACGTACGAACACCCCGCCCGCATCGTCTGGATGCGGGCCCAATACAGCAAACGGGTCGGCGTGTTCGGCGCGGGCCAGGGCATCTGCGTCCCGTTGCCGAAGTCCGCCGTTTTCACGCTTTGTTGCATTCATCTATGACTCTCCCCAGGTGCTGATCAATCCATGCAGGCCGTGCAAGGGCACGGCCAGCCAGCTAGGCCGGTTCTCGGCCTCGTAAAGTATCTCGTAGGCAGCTTTTTCCAGGCAGAACAGCTCCAGCGCCGCACGTGCGCCCTCGGCCTGTTTCCAATCATGTCCCATGCTGGCCGTCGCCAGCCCATAGGCCTCGACAAAGGCGTGGCGCGACTGGTGCAGATAGCGTCTGGCCACACGCTGACGCGCCTTCCCGGCGGTCTCGGACAGGTCCACGGCCGAAGCACTGCGCAGGATCATCGCTGCAGCATAGTCGAAGGATCGCACCACGCCGGCAACATCCTTGTAGGGACTGTTCTTGGCCCGGCGTTCTTGCAATGGACGTGCCGGTTCGCCTTCGAAGTCGATCAGGTAGGCATCGCCCTGCACGACCAGCACCTGGCCCAGGTGCAAGTCGCCATGCACTCGGATCAGCTGCCCGCCCTGGGCCAGTTCGGCAAGATGCTCGATGTGCCGGGCCAGGCCGTCGCGCTGCTGTTGCAGGTCGTCGACCAGGGCCTGGCTCTCGCCGTCGAGTTCACCGCGATGCTGGGCCAGCAGGTCGAGGGCATGGTGCAGCTCGGCACTGATCTGCCGGCCCCAGCGCTGGCTGTCCTCGGCGCTGCTGATCTGGGGAGCGAAGGCCGGATCGTCGCTCGGTGCGCCAAGCACCAGGTGCATTTCGCCCAGGCGCTGGCCCAGCAAGCTGGCGAAACCGGTGAGCTCTTCGAGAGCATCGGTGTGCGCGCCGGGTTCGCTGTCGTGCGGTTCCATCTCGTCGCGGATCGCCCGCTCCAGGGTGTTCTGGGTCCAGGCCCAGGCGTCACCCTGGTTGCTCAGGTAGCCTTGGGCGATCATCAGCAGGTGTGGCTCCTCCTGCTCGTCCACCCGACTGACCCAGCCGAGCAACGGCGAGATATTGGCAAAGCCGGCAGCGGTCAGGTAGGCGCTCATCTCGAGTTCGGGATGGATGCCGGGGTTGACCCTGCGGATCAGCTTGAGGACCAGGCTGTTGCCGACCACCACCGAGCTGTTGGACTGCTCGGCGCTCAGGTAGCGCACTTCGCTGTCATCACCCAAACCGAGGGCGGGCAACTGCGCCGTGCTCTCGAAGCGCAGCTCGCCCGCCGCGCTGGGCAGGCGTGCGTGGTCCTGGCAGGCGCGCAGCACGGCCCGGATGAACGGCTCGAGCACGAAGGCGTCGGTGATCAGGCCGACCTGCCGGCCACGTCGTACCCGCGCCAGCGCCAGCTGCTGGGGCAAGGCGCTGTTGATCTGTTCTTCGCCGATCAGGCCGAACGGCAGCTGGTAATGGCTGACCTGCCCACCGCCGTGCACCTCGATCTCGCTGAGCAGCACTGGGCTGGTCGAGGAGCCAAAGCGCACGCCGTAGCTCAGGCGCACTTGCTCGATGCGGGTTTCCTTGCCGGCGAACCAGCGCCGCTTGGGCAGGTACTGGGGCAGGATGGAGTCTTGCAGGGTATCGCAGACGGGTGACTCGAGCAGCTCTTCCATACGTTTTTTCAACACCAGTGTGGTGAACTCCGGCAGGCTCTGGCTGGGCTCCACATGCCAGCTGGGCATGCGATCGCGTGGCGCCAGCACGAACCAGTAGAAGCCATAGGGTGGCAAGGTCAGCAGGAACGGCAACTGGCCGATGGGCGGGAAGGCACTGCCGCCGAGCATCTCGACCGGCACGCTTTCGGCGTAGTGCGACAGGTCGAGCTCGGCCGCCTGCGCGGCGCGGGAGACGTTGGCCACGCACAGCACGACTTCGGTCTGCCCTTGGGCATCGGTGAACTCGCGCAGGTAGGCCAGGATGCGCCGGTTGCTCGGGGTGAGCATCTTCAAGGTGCCACGACCGAAGGCTTTCTGCTGCTTGCGCACCGCCAGCAGGCGGCGGTTCCAGTTGAGCAGCGAATGCGGGTCGTGGGATTGCGCCTCGACGTTGATCGCCTGGTAGCCATAGAGCGGATCCATGACCGGCGGCAGCACCAGGCGCTGGGGATCGGCGCGCGAGAAGCCGCCATTGCGATCCAGCGACCATTGCATGGGCGTGCGCACGCCATCGCGATCCCCCAGGAAGATATTGTCGCCCATGCCGATCTCGTCGCCGTAGTAGAGGGTCGGCGTGCCCGGCATGGACAGCAGCAGGCTGGTCAACAGCTCGATACGCCGGCGATCGCGCTGCAGCAGCGGTGCCAGGCGACGGCGAATGCCGAGGTTGATGCGCGCACGGCGGTCTTCGGCGTAGTAGTTCCACAGGTAGTCCCGCTCTCGGTCGGTGACCATCTCAAGGGTCAGCTCATCGTGGTTGCGCAGGAAGATCGCCCATTGGCAGTTGGCGGGTATCTCCGGTGTCTGGCGCAGGATGTCGGTGATCGGGAAACGGTCCTCCATGGCCAGCGCCATGTACATGCGCGGCATCAACGGGAAGTGGAAGGCCATGTGGCATTCGTCGCCATCGCCTTCGCCGAAGTAGGGCCGGGTGTCCTCGGGCCATTGGTTGGCCTCGGCCAGCAGCATGCGGTCGGGATAGTTGGCATCGATCTCGGCGCGGATGGCCTTGAGCACCTGGTGGGTCTCGGGCAGGTTCTCGTTGTTGGTGCCATCGCGTTCGATCAGGTACGGGATCGCGTCCAGGCGCAGGCCATCGACGCCCATGTCGAGCCAGTAGCGCATCACCCCGATGACCGCTTTCATCACCTGCGGGTTGTCGAAGTTGAGGTCCGGCTGGTGGGAATAGAAACGGTGCCAGAAATACTGTCCCGCGACAGGATCCCAGGTCCAGTTGGACTTCTCGGTATCGATGAAGATGATCCGCGTGCCATCGTACGCGTGGTCGTCGTCGGACCACACGTAGAAGTCTCGTGCCTTGCTGCCGCGCTTGGCGTGGCGGGCACGCTGGAACCACGGGTGCTGGTCGGAGGTATGGTTGATGACGAGCTCGGTGATCACCCGCAGGCCACGCCGGTGCGCCTCGGCGATGAAGCGCTTGACGTCAGCCAGGTTGCCGTAGTCGCTGTGCACGGCCTTGTACTCGGCGATGTCGTAGCCATCGTCGCGCCGTGGCGAAGGGTAGAACGGCAGGAGCCAGAGGGTGTTGACGCCAAGCTCGGCGATGTAGTCGAGCTTGGCGATCAGGCCGGGAAAGTCACCGATGCCATCGTTGTTCGAATCGAAGAAGGACTTGACGTGTACCTGGTATATCACCGCGTCCTTGTACCACAGCGGATCGTCGATGAAAGCTGCCGGACGGGTGCGCTTTGCCATGTACGACTCCTTTCTGTTGGCTATTGGGCTTTTTCGATACGCCAGATACCGAACGGCTGGTGCCAGGGCTCTATGCGCATCCACTGGGTCTTGCCGTGCCAGATCCAGCGGTGGCCGTTCATCAGGTCTTCGCCTTGGGTGTCGGCATTGTCGTCCAGCCCCAGCTCCCACAACGGCAGCTCGAAGTTCGCCTCCTGGGCGTTGTGCGGGTCGAGGCTGATGGCGACGAGGATGAAGTTGCCCTTGTCGGCGGTGCGCTTGCCGAAGTAGAGGATGTTGTCGTTCCAGCAGTTGAAGAAGCTCAGCCCAAGGTGGGTCTGCAAGGCAGGATTCTGCCGGCGGATGCGGTTGAGCTGGGCGATCTCGGCGATGATGTTGCCCGGCTGGGTGAAGTCGCGCACGCGAATCTCGTACTTCTCGGAGTCCAGGTATTCTTCCTTGCCCGGCAGCGCGGCGGCCTCGCACAGCTCGAAGCCCGAGTACATGCCCCACAACCCTGATCCCATGGTCGCCAGCGCGGCGCGGATCAGGAAACCGGCGCGGCCGTTGTTCTGCAGGAAGAACGGGTTGATGTCAGGCGTGTTGACGAAGAAGTTGGGGCGGTAGCACTGCGACCACGGCGGCTGGTTGAGCTGCTCGAAGTATTCGGTCAGTTCAGCCTTGGTGTTGCGCCAGGTGAAGTAGGTGTAGCTCTGGGCGTAGCCGACCTTGCCCAGGCGGGCCATCATCGCCGGCTTGGTGAAGGCCTCGGCGAGGAAGATCACGTCCGGGTGCTTGCTGCGCACGTTGGCGATCATCCACTGCCAGAAAGGCAGTGGCTTGGTGTGGGGATTGTCGACGCGGAAGGTCTTGACCCCCTCCTCCACCCAGCCCAGGATCACGTCGCGCAGGGCCAGCCACAACGAAGGCACGGCCTCGGCGGCATAGAAGTCGACGTTGACGATGTCCTGGTATTTCTTGGGCGGGTTCTCGGCGTAGCGGATGGTGCCGTCCGGGCGCCAGCTGAACCAGCCCGGGTGCTCGCTGAGCCATGGATGATCCTGGGAACACTGGATCGCGAAGTCCAGGGCGATCTCCAGGCCGTATGAGGCAGCGGCGGCGACCAGGCGACGGAAATCCTCGCGGCTGCCCAGTTCGGGATGGATCGCATCGTGCCCACCCTCGGCGCTACCGATGGCATAGGGGCTGCCAGGATCACCGGGCTCTGCCTGCAAGGCGTTGTTGCGGCCCTTGCGATGGCGCACGCCGATCGGGTGGATCGGGGGGAAGTACAGCACGTCGAACCCCATGTCGCGGATCGTCGCCAGACGCCCGTGGACATCGTTGAAGGTGCCGTGGCGCGCCGGATCGTCGGTCATCGAGCGTGGGAACAGCTCGTACCAGCTGGCGAACAGCGCTCGCTCACGGTCGACATCGAGGGGAAGTTCGTGGCTGCGGGTCAGGTAGCTGCGGTGCTCGGCCTCGCTCATCAGCACGGCCGTGTCCTTGTGCAGCAGCAGGTTGACCTGTTCCTCGACCGGCTTGCCAGGCAGGCGTTGCTGCAGCTCCAGCAGCTGCTCGCGCAGCAGGCCTTCGCTGCGCTCGATGCCTTGCCCGAGCAGCAACCGGCCTTCTTCGAGCTCCAGTTGCACGGCGACGCCAGCCTGGTACTTCTTCTCCAGGTCGTGGCAGAAGGTGGCGTAGGGATCGATCCAGGCCTCGATGCTGAACAGGTGCAGGCCCAGTTCGAGGGGCGTGAACTCCGCCTGCCAGACGTCGTTGCCGAGAAACTCCATGGGCACGCAGTGCCAGCGGCGACTGTGGGCCTGGCGCCAGTTGAGCATGACCGTCAGCTGGTCATGGCCATCGACATAGACCTTGCTGGTCACCTGCACCGGGTGCCCCGCGACGGCCTTGGCCGCGAATTCGCCGGCATCGAGCACCGGCTGGGTATTTTCGATCACGATACGCGGTGCCAGCAACGCCTGGGACAGGCTCACGGCCTGGTCCGGATGGTCGTTCGCCATGGGCACGCTTTCAAAGGGCTCATTACGGGACATCGAACCTTGCTCCGTTTAGTCTGGCGGTACGTTGTGAGAACGGTCCTGCATGAGGGGGTTCAAAAAAAATGAGCTAACGGTGCGACACCGGGTCGCAAGTAGCACACCCTGCCACTTGCATGCGAGGTTGTTGATGAATATCCCTACCCCACCCGAAACGCCGGACCCCAATATCGACGAGCCCAGCCTGCCGCCTCCAGGGCCGGATACAGACCCTACCGAAGTGCCGGTGAAACCCACCATGCCCCCGACCATCGGCGACCCGCCCAATGAAGAACCGCCGGTGAAGGCCAAAGCTTAGACCAAGTCGGCCAGGCCGCTTGCGGGCGCGGCCTGGCGGACCCGGCCTGCCAGGCGCCTGCAAGAGTGTTGACAGACACTGGCGCCAGGCTTACGTTTACGTAAAGGTCACAAGCCACAACAATAAAAGGTGCCTCGCATGTACTACCCGTCCCTGAATTTCGCCCATGGCGAGACCATCGACATGCTGCGCGACCAGGTCCAGGCCTTCGTCGCCCGCGAACTGGCGCCACGCGCCGCGCAGATCGACCAGGACAACCTGTTCCCCGCCGAGCTGTGGCGCAAGCTTGGCGACCTGGGCCTGCTGGGCATCACGGTACCCGAGGAATACGGCGGCGCGGGCCTGGGCTACCTGGCCCACGTGGTGGCCATGGAAGAGATCAGCCGCGGCTCGGCTTCGGTCGCCCTCTCCTACGGGGCTCATTCCAACCTCTGCGTCAACCAGATCAACCGCAACGGTACCGACGCGCAAAAGCGCAAGTACCTGCCTGGGCTGATCAGCGGCGCGCAGGTCGGGGCGCTGGCCATGAGCGAGCCGAACGCCGGCTCCGACGTGGTCTCGATGAAGCTGCGCGCCGAACGCCGTGGCGACCACTTCGTGCTCAACGGCAGCAAGACCTGGATCACCAACGGCCCCGATGCCGATACCTATGTGATCTATGCCAAGACCGATCTGGACAAGGGCCCCCACGGCATCACCGCGTTCATTGTCGAGCGCGACTGCAAGGGCTTTGCCCGCGGCAACAAGTTCGACAAGCTGGGCATGCGCGGCTCCAATACCTGCGAGCTGTTCTTCGACAACGTCGAGGTACCGGAGGAAAACATCCTCGGCCAGCTCGATGGCGGCGTGAAAGTGCTGATGAGCGGCCTGGACTACGAGCGGGTGGTACTGTCGGGCGGCCCGACCGGCATCATGCAGGCCTGCCTTGACCTGGTGGTGCCCTACATCCACGACCGCAAGCAGTTTGGCCAGAGCATCGGCGAATTCCAGCTGATCCAGGGCAAGATCGCCGACATGTACACCCAGCTCAATGCGGGTCGCGCCTACCTGTATGCCGTGGCCCAGGCCTGCGATCGCGGCGAGACCACGCGCAAGGACGCGGCCGGGGTCATCCTGCATACCGCCGAGCGGGCCACGCAGATGGCGCTCGAGGCGATCCAGATCCTGGGCGGCAATGGCTACATCAACGAGTTCCCGGCCGGGCGCCTGCTGCGCGATGCCAAGCTGTACGAGATCGGCGCCGGCACCAGCGAGATCCGGCGGATGCTGATCGGCCGCGAACTGTTCAATGAAACCCGCTGAGCAAGGACTGCGCACATGGCTATCCTGCGTACCCAGATCAACACCCGTTCGGCCGAGTTCGAAGCCAATCGCGCCGCCATGCTCGAACAGGTTCAGGCCCTGCGTGCGCTGCTGGCGCAGGTCCGGCAAGGCGGCGGGGCCAAGGCCCAGGAACGGCACACCGCGCGCGGCAAGTTGCTGCCCCGCGAGCGGATCGACCGCCTGCTCGACGCCGGCTCGCCGTTTCTCGAGATCGGCCAGCTGGCGGCCCACGAGGTGTATGGCGAGGACGTGCCCGCCGCTGGCGTGATCGCCGGCATCGGCCGGGTCGAGGGCGTCGAATGCATGATCGTGGCCAACGACGCGACCGTCAAAGGTGGCTCGTACTACCCGCTGACCGTGAAGAAGCACCTGCGCGCCCAGGCCATCGCCCTGCAGAACCGCCTGCCGTGCATCTACCTGGTCGACTCCGGCGGCGCCAACCTGCCACGCCAGGACGAAGTGTTCCCCGACCGCGAGCACTTTGGGCGGATCTTCTTCAACCAGGCCCGCATGAGCGCCCTGGGCATCTCGCAGATCGCCGTGGTGATGGGCTCGTGCACGGCCGGCGGCGCCTATGTGCCCGCCATGGCCGACGAGGCGATCATGGTTCGCCAGCAGGCGACCATCTTTCTCGCCGGCCCACCCTTGGTGAAGGCGGCCACGGGCGAGGTGGTCAGCGCCGAGGACTTGGGCGGGGCCGACGTGCATTGCCGCATCAGCGGCGTGGCCGACCACTATGCCGACAATGATGAGCATGCCCTGGCACTGGCCCGGCGCAGCGTGGCCAACCTCAACTGGCGCAAGCTCGGCCAGTGGCGCCAGCAGGCGCCGGTCGCCCCCCTGCATGATGCCGAGGAGCTGTACGGTGTGGTCCCGGCCGATGCCAAGCAGCCGTTTGACGTGCGCGAAGTGATCGCCCGGCTGGTCGACGGCTCGCAGTTCGACGAGTTCAAGGCGCTGTTCGGCACCACGCTGGTGTGCGGCTTCGCCCACCTGCATGGCCATCCGGTGGCGATCCTGGGCAACAACGGCATCCTGTTCGCCGAGGCCGCGCAAAAAGGCGCGCATTTCATCGAGCTGGCCTGCCAGCGCGGCATCGCGCTGGTGTTCCTGCAGAACATCACCGGCTTCATGGTCGGCCAGAAATACGAGCAAGGCGGCATCGCCAAGCATGGCGCCAAGCTGGTGACCGCCGTGGCCTGCGCCGAGGTCCCGAAGTTCACCGTGGTCATCGGCGGCAGCTTTGGCGCGGGCAACTACGGCATGTGTGGCCGCGCCTACGACCCACGTTTCCTGTGGATGTGGCCCAACGCCCGGATCGGCGTGATGGGCGCCGAGCAAGCGGCCGGCGTCCTGGCCCAGGTCAAGCGCGAGCAGAGCGAACGCAGCGGCGCGCCCTTCAGCGCCGAGGACGAGGCAGCGCTGAAGCAACCGATCCTCGACCAGTACGAGCGCCAGGGCCATCCCTACTACTCCAGCGCGCGCCTGTGGGACGACGGCGTGATCGACCCCGCGCAGACTCGCGATGTACTGGGCCTGGCGTTGTCCGCCGCGCTCAATGCCCCGATCGAACAGAGCCGTTTCGGCATTTTCCGGATGTGACCGATGAGCGACTTCAGCACCCTTGAGCTGGTCAAGGACCCTCGCGGTTTCGCCACCCTGTGGCTGAACCGCCCCGACAAGCACAATGCCTTCAACGCGCAGATGATCCGCGAGCTGATCCTTGCCATCGAGCGAGCCGGCGCCGACGCGAGCCTGCGCTTCCTGCTGCTGCGCGGCCGCGGCCGGCATTTCAGCGCCGGGGCCGACCTGGCCTGGATGCAGCAGTCGGCCGAACTGGACTACAACACCAACCTCGACGATGCCCGCGAGCTGGCCGAACTGATGTACAACCTGGCGCGGCTCAAGCTGCCGACCCTGGCGGTGGTCCAGGGCGCGGCCTTCGGTGGCGCGCTGGGCCTGATCAGTTGCTGCGACATGGCGATCGGCAGCGAAGACGCGCAGTTGTGCCTGTCGGAGGTACGCATTGGCCTGGCCCCTGCGGTGATCAGTCCTTTCGTGGTGCAGGCCATGGGCGAGCGCGCGGCGCGCCGCTACGCGCTGACCGCCGAGCGTTTCAGCGGCCAGCGCGCCCGCGAGCTGGGCTTGCTGGCCGAGGTCTATCCCGCCGCCGAGCTCGAGCAGCAGGTCCAGGCATGGGTCGCCAACCTGTTGCAGAACAGCCCGCACGCCATGCGCGCCAGCAAGGCGCTGTTGCGCGAGGTCGGGGCGGGCGAGCTCTCCCCTGGCTTGCGCCGCTACTGTGAGAACGCCATCGCCCGCATCCGGGTCAGCGCCGAAGGCCAGGAAGGCCTGCGCGCCTTTCTTGAAAAACGCCCGCCTGCCTGGCAACCCGCCCCCGACAAGGAACCGCGTCCATGAGCCAACCCCCGCTCACCACCCTGCTGGTTGCCAACCGTGGCGAAATCGCCTGCCGGGTCATGCGCACCGCCAAGGCACTCGGCCTGACCACGGTGGCCGTGCACAGCGCCATCGACCGCGACGCCCGCCACAGCCGCGAGGCCGATATCCGCGTCGACCTTGGCGGAGCCAAGGCGTCCGAGAGCTACCTGGACATCGACAAGCTGCTAGCGGCAGCCAAGGCCAGCGGCGCGCAGGCGGTTCATCCTGGCTATGGCTTCCTCTCGGAAAACGCAGCCTTTGCCCGCGCCATCGAACAGGCGGGGCTGATCTTCCTCGGGCCACCCGCCAGCGCCATCGAGGCCATGGGCAGCAAGTCGGCCGCCAAGGCCTTGATGGAGCAAGCGGGGGTGCCGCTGGTACCGGGCTACCACGGCGAAGCCCAAGACCTGGAGACCTTTCGCGGCGCCGCCGAGCGCATCGGTTATCCGGTACTGCTCAAGGCCAGCGCCGGTGGTGGCGGCAAAGGCATGAAAGTGGTCGAGCACGAGGGCCAGCTGGCCGCCGCCCTGGCCTCGGCGCAGCGCGAGGCGCAGTCAGCGTTCGGCGACGCGCGGATGCTGGTGGAAAAATACGTGCTCAAGCCGCGCCATGTGGAGATCCAGGTGTTTGCCGACCAGCACGGCCATTGCCTGTACCTCAACGAGCGCGACTGCTCGATCCAGCGCCGTCACCAGAAGGTGGTCGAGGAAGCGCCGGCCCCCGGCCTTTCGATCGAGTTGCGCCAGGCCATGGGCGAGGCGGCGGTGCGGGCGGCGCAGGCGATCGGCTACGTTGGCGCCGGCACGGTCGAGTTCCTGCTCGACGCGCGGGGTGGGTTCTTCTTCATGGAGATGAACACCCGCCTGCAGGTCGAGCATCCGGTGACCGAAGCCATTACCGGCCTGGACCTGGTGGCCTGGCAGATCCGAGTGGCGCGTGGCGAGGCACTGCCCCTCACCCAGGCGCAAGTGCCGCTCAATGGCCATGCCATCGAGGTGCGCCTGTATGCCGAGGACCCGGCCAATGATTTCCTGCCCGCCACCGGGACCCTGGCACTCTACCGCGAGCCCGCGCCTGGCGCCGGTCGGCGGGTCGACAGTGGGGTCGAGGAAGGCGACAGCGTCTCGCCTTACTACGACCCCATGCTCGGCAAGCTGATCGCCTGGGGCGAGAATCGCGAGCAGGCGCGCTTGCGCCTGCTGGCGATGCTCGATGAATTCGTCCTCGGCGGGTTGAGGACCAACATCGTTTTCTTGCACCGTATTCTGGCCCACCCGGCCTTTGCCGCAGCCGAGCTGGATACCGGTTTCATCCCGCGCTACCAGGCGCAACTGCTGCCGCCGCCTGCTGCGCTGCCACAGGCGTTCTGGCAGGCCGCCGCCGAAGCCTGGTTGCAGGGCGATGGCGCGGTCCCTGCCAGCGACGACCTGGCCTCGCCCTGGAGCCGTGCCGATGGACTGCGCCTGGGCCTGCCCGCACGCCGCTGCTTGCACCTGATGTGCGAGGGCGATCATCAGGCGGTGGCCTTGGAGGGCGACGTGGCCTCGCGGTATCGGCTCGAAGGCGAGCAGCTGTCCTGTGAGCAGGACGGCGTACGCCTGCGGCACCTGGCCATTCGCCGGGGCCAGGACCTGTACCTGCGCTGGGACGGCCATGTGCACCGCGTCACGGCCTTCGACCCGATTGCCGAGGCAGAAGCTGGCCATGCCCATCACGGCGGGCTGAGCGCGCCCATGAACGGCAGCATCGTGCGGGTGCTGGTCGAGGTCGGGCAGCCGGTCGAGTCGGGCAGCGCGCTGGTGGTGCTCGAAGCCATGAAGATGGAGCACAGCATCCGCGCGCCACGCGCGGGGAAGGTGACGGCATTGTTTTGCCAGGAGGGAGACATGGTGAGCGAAGGAATGAGCCTGGTGGAGCTCGAGGCATTGGCTGACTGACATCGACAGGGGCCGAGGGCTCCTTCACGCCTGGCCATTCAGAACTTGTTGAAGGCCCGCACCACCACGCCCAGGAACTCGCAGCCTTCTTCACACAGCACTGTCGGATAAAGCGTATTGAGTGGCTTGAGCATGCGCTGGCCGCCTTCTTCGATCAGTTGCCGGAACACGGCGGGCTTGCCAGGCTGGCGAGCAATCACCAGCTTGCCTACCTCGGCCTCGAGCTGGGTATCCACCAGCACCAGCATGCCCTCGGGCACGCTGCGCCCGCTCGGGGCGTTCATGGCGTCGTTCTCGACCGGCAGCCAGTAGGCCTTGCCGCGGGCCGGATAGTCGGTCTGAAGGTGCACGGTACAGACTTCGGGCAGCGCCCCCTCGAGGTCGCTCCAGGCCAGTACCGGAAAGCGGAAGCTGACATAGCTGGCGCTCTCGTAGGGCGCGACGGCCTCGCCGACCATGCCCTTGCCCACCACCAGCACCTGGGCCTCCAGGTGATCGAGGCCCAGCTTGGCCAGCGCCTGGTTGATCGTCGCGACGGGCGGCCGGCGGGTGCCGCGCAACCAATGCCCTACCCCGCCCTGGGTCATGTCCAGGCGGACCGCGAGGTCGTCCTGGGACAGGCCCTGCTCGTCTTTGTATCGGGTGAGAAATTCAATCCAGTTTTCCATCGCGGCACAATACGGGCTGCAGCGAAGCGCTCAATACACAAAACGTATTATTTATTCGAACATATCCAATACAAACTGATCTATGCTCGGCATTCACTACTCCAAAGTGAAACCGAACAGGTAACAGGATGAAACCTAAGACAAAAACAGAAACAGAACTGGACAGCGACGCCGCCCGTCGCGCGCTCGACTTCTACCTGAATCCGCCCTCGGTGCTGCCGCAGCCCGATGACTTCCTGTGGGTGCTACGCGATGACGTCACCCAGGAACAGGCCAACGCCCATGCGGCCAGCCTGCTGCGCTGGACGGCCACCACGGCCTACGAATCGGGCAGGCACATGCAGGACTCGGCGCGCGAGGTGGTGTTCACCCTGCTCCAGATGGTCAACATGGTCAGGACATTGCTGGAACACAGGCCGGTGGCAAGCGAGAAGCCAGACAAATCGTCGATTTGAGGACGGGAAAGAAGCAGTACGTGATCGCCGACTAACGGCAAAAGCCCCGGTTGGCGGGACTGTGAGGAGTGCTCCGGACAATAATTTCGCCGGGCGGTGAAAATTCATTTGACTGGCAAATGATAACGATTATTATTGCACTCAGCAGGTCGCGAGACTTGCTGGATAAACTGGAAGCCCTTAGGTCGGACTCTCAGATTATCTCCTCATCAGGCTAATCACGGTTTTTGACCCGGCTTTTTGCCGGGTCTTTTTTTTGGCTCTTCAGGCTAATGAAGGCGGGTATTGCTGGAATGGCAGCGATGATAGCAAAGGAGTGTCATCGCGTGAATGGTTGTAACGAAACTTTGCGCAATCAGCACTTGAGAATCAATATCGTTACGATTAGGCTTGCGTGAAGCGTCAAGGAGGACGCTCCTCTGGTCATCCATCCACGCAAAGGAGCTTGCCCATGACCCGCCTGCTACCTCTCGAGCATCGCCCGCAGGATACCCTGGACCTCGACGACGACGTGGTCCTGTCCAGTTTTCGCCAGTTGCCGCGCCGAGTGCAGCAGGTGTTTCTGCTCAGCCGCCTCGACCAACTCGATTTTGCCTCCATCGCCGAGCGCCTCGGCCTGCCGCGCCTGAGCGTCGAGCGCTGCATGAGCCAGGCCCTGCGCGCTGCCCGACCACGTGATGACGCGCTGGCAAGCCTGGCCGGGCAATGGTACGTGCGCCTGCAGAGCCCCGATGTGACCGCCTGCGAGCGCATCGATTTCCGCCGTTGGCTGGACGCTGCCCCCGAGCACCTGCAGGCTTTTCACCAGACCGAGCTGCAGTGGCGCGCCTTGCTCGCCCCGGCCACCCTGTTGGGCCGGGACGGCTGGTACCGGCAAGGCCGTTCGGCGCTGACCCTGGGCGGCTGCTCGGTGGCCGTAGGCCTTGGCCTGGCGGCGGCACTGGCGCTGGGCTTCTGGGCCTGAGCGCGAGTAAGTCGAGCGGTTGGCAGGACAGTTTCAAAACTGCACATTCAGTATGTCGATACGGTTGACGGCGAACAACCCGGTGTCCAACAGCACGAGCGAGCCGTTGGCATCGGCCCAGCGGGCCAGGGCCGTCAAGCCGCGCCGGGCTATGTAGGTCATTTTACGAAACGCCATAAGATTGCTGGCGATCTGGCACCCTTCCGAGCAACACAGTCAACTTTCTGATATTTTGCGCTTCAAACGTCTCGTGCTGGCTGACGCGGCACTCTCAGACGATTCAACGGGAGCATCACCTCTTGCCCACCGCCGAGACCACCCTGGAACACGCCATCGAGCGCTGCGCCCAAGAGCCTATCCATGTTCCGGGAAGCATCCA
>JAQZAY010000431.1 GCA_029239415.1 Pseudomonas sp.
GTCCTGGCCTTTGCCCGGGGTCTGGTTCTCCTGGCCATAGAGGGCAGGGTCGATGTTGCTGCCGGCGCCGGTCAGGTACACGCCGTCGGCCATGTCCAGGTAGGTTTCCAGCGTCTCGGTGCCGCAGCAGGTCGGCACCAGTACCGGCACGCAACCGGCGAAGTCGACCAGCGGGGTGATGTATTTGTGGGTCATGACCTGGTAGTCGTGGCCCTTGCGCTCCTGGGTGCCCATGGTCATGAGGACGACGGGTTTGCGCAGGTTCTGATGCTTGTTGCCAATGTTGCTGTTGGACATATGTCACCTTGGGACAGGCTTGGCCTGTCGTTGTCGTGCAGGCGTGCAATCGGACCTGGCACTGCCTGAGGCTTCGAGCACTGCCGGTGTGGGCCATGCTGGCGGCCGTTTCCGGTCGAAACCTGGAAGATAGCTTGCCAGAGCCGTTTAATATGTCAAACGACTTGCATCGGCTAAAAGGCTGTAAAACGGTACTTTCAGGGGCCTCTCAAGCAACGCGCCCTAGATGCCGCAAGGGTCTGGCAGGGTTTTGGGTCAATTATATTTAACGACGCATTCGTTCTTTGCAGCCATGCAATAACCGTGGCCTGTGCGTGTTTGACAGATCACGTGAGATCGGGAAGTCTCGAAGGCGTCTGCCTGTGCCATCTATCACCACAAGGAGCTACAGATGCCCACGTCCACCGCGAGTACGCCCGTGCGCATGCCGTTCGCCCAGTTGCAGGCGTTGCTGCAAGGGATCTTCCAGCGTCATGGCTGCAGCGAAAGCGTCGCTGCGGTACTTGCGCACAATTGCGCCAGCGCCCAGCGTGATGGCGCCCATAGCCATGGGGTGTTCCGCATGCCGGGCTATGTGTCGACACTGGCCAGCGGCTGGGTCGACGGCACGGCGCAGCCGCAGGTAACGGACGTGGCGTCGGGGTTCATCAGGGTCGATGCCCGTGGCGGCTTTGCCCAGCCGGCGCTGGCGGTGGCGCGCTCGCTGCTGGTGGAAAAGGCACGGAGCGCCGGTATCGCCGTGCTTGCAATCCATGGCTCCCATCATTTCGGCGCACTGTGGCCCGACGTCGAGCCGTTTGCCGAGCAGGGCCTGGTGGCATTGAGCGTGGTCAACAGCATGACCTGCGTGGTGCCCCATGGGGCGCGCCAGCCGTTGTTCGGCACCAATCCGATCGCCTTCGCCGCCCCGTGCACCGGAGCCGATCCTCTGGTGTTCGACATGGCCACCAGCGCCATGGCCCATGGCGACGTACAGATCGCTGCCCGCCAGGGTGAGCAGTTGCCGCCTGGCATGGGCGTGGACGCCCAGGGCCTGCCGACTTGCGATCCCCAGGCCATCCTCGATGGCGGCGCGCTGCTGCCTTTCGGCGGCCACAAGGGCTCGGCCTTGTCGATGATGGTCGAGTTGCTGGCCGCGGCGCTGACCGGTGGGCATTTCTCCTGGGAATTCGACTGGTCGCAGCACCCCGGCGCCAAGACCCCCTGGACCGGACAACTGATCATCGTGATCGACCCGAGCAAGGCCGAGGGCGGGCGTTTCGCACAGCGCAGCCATGTGCTCGTCGAGCAGATGCAGTCCGCCGGGCTCGAGCGCCTGCCAGGCGAACGGCGCTATCGCGAGCGCCGGATCGCCGAGCGGGAGGGGGTTGCACTGACGGCGCAGGAGCTCGAGCAACTGCGGGTATTGGCGCAGTGATGCGTCTCTCTGCGCCGGTGCACTGATCTGCTTGCACCCAAGTGATGTTCCTTGGGCGCGGCTACAGGTATCCTCCGGGCAGTATTTCCCGAACTGTCCTGACCCAAGGAGCTGTGCGCTGTGTTCAAACATGTCGATGCCTATGCCGGCGATCCCATTCTCTCGCTGATGGAGACTTTCAAGGCCGATCCCCGTGCCGACAAGGTCAACCTGAGTATCGGCCTGTACTACGATGCCGCAGGCGTGGTGCCGCAGCTGGCAGCGGTGGGCGAAGCCGAGCGGCGCCTGGCCGGCCAGCCTCACGAGGCCTCGCTGTACCTGCCGATGGAGGGCCTTGCCAGCTATCGCCAGGCGATCCAGGCACTGCTGTTCGGTGAGGATCACCCGGCGGTATCGGGCGGCCGTGTCGCCACCGTGCAGACGGTTGGCGGCTCCGGCGCATTGAAGGTCGGCGCCGACTTCCTCAAGCGCTACTTCCCAGAAGCCGAGGTCTGGGTCAGCAATCCGACCTGGGACAACCATCGCGCGATCTTCGAAGGCGCCGGGTTCAAGGTCCACGCCTACCCGTATTTCGACCCCGCCAGCCGGGGCCTCGATTTCGAAGGCATGCTCGCCACGCTGCACACCCTTGCGCCGGGCAGCATCGTGCTGTTGCACCCGTGCTGCCACAACCCGACCGGGGTCGACCTCGACCAGAGCCAGTGGCAACAAGTGGTCGAGGTGGTCAAGGTGCGCAACCTGATCCCGTTCCTCGACATCGCCTACCAGGGCTTCGGGGAAGGGCTGGTGGATGATGCCTATGCCATTCGCGAAATGGCCCGGGCCGGCGTGCCGTGCCTGGTCAGCAACTCGTTCTCGAAGATCTTCTCGCTGTATGGCGAACGGGTAGGGGGCCTGTCGGTGGTCTGCGACGATGCCGAGACCACCTCGAGCGTGCTCGGCCAGCTCAAGGCGACCGTGCGCCGCAACTATTCCAGCCCGCCCAACTTCGGCGCCCAGCTGGTCGCAGGCGTGCTGGGCGATGCAGGCCTGAACGCCCAATGGGTCTCGGAAGTCGAGCAGATGCGCCAGCGCATCCTCGACATGCGCCAGCAATTGGTCGATGCCCTGGCCGTGCTGTTGCCAGGCCAGGACTTCCAGTTCTTCCTGCGCCAGCGCGGCATGTTCAGCTACACCGGCTTCAGCGTCGAGCAGGTACGTCGCCTGCGTGACGAGTTCGGGGTGTACCTGATCGACAGCGGCCGGGTGTGCATGGCCGGGCTGCGTCCGGACAACCTGCAGCAGGTGGCCAAGGCGTTCGCGGCGGTACAGGGACGCTGACACCCGTCTGGGTTGCAACCTCCAGGTGCAACCACCCCTCGGATGGGGCTTTGCAAGTGCAACCAATCAGCGCACAATCGCGCCCCTCTTTTTCGGTTGAGGTGGCCAAGCGTCTGATCCGCCACTCTCAGCCTGTTACAGTCTTGCGAGTGGAGTTGCACCCGGATGAATGAGCAGGCCCCAAGCGTCGA
>JAQZAY010000432.1 GCA_029239415.1 Pseudomonas sp.
GTTTACCGCTACCTGAGCTTCGACCAGATCGCCGAGTTCCGCGAGGCTGCGGCCAACGCGAACATCCCGGTCGTTCAAGCTTAAGCGTTACTAGCGTCAAAAAGAGCCCCGCCCAGTGCGGGGCTTTTTTATGGCGCTTCGCATGTTCGCCGGCACCATACGCCGGGTACCGAATTACGTAGGAGCGGCTTCAGCCGCGAGCCCGTCAGCCTGTCGCCGCTAAAGTGGATCGCCGGCCAAGCGCCCCACACTGACACCGCTGCCCTAGATTTAGCGCTAACTGTACCGGATACAGCTGTGCTGGCCGCTGCGCTGTAGGGGAAAAGCAGCGGTGGGCTGTATCTGACGGGCCGCCATCCCCCTCGGTTAGGGTTGCACATCGCCGCCCACAGCCGAGAACCGCCCCATGCGCACTGCCGAACACGCCCTGCTGACCGACGCCGACCGTCGCGCCATCGCCTATAACGACGCCCTCGATCAGCGTAGGGTCTATCCCCACGAGAGCGCCATCGCCGCTCTGGACGCCTTCGACCAGCCCCTGCCCGCCACGGGACAAGATGCCGAGGTGGTGCTGCACACGCTCGATGAGCTTGGCTCCCCCGCTACCGTCACCAGTAACGGGCCGCGCTATTTCGGTTTCGTGATCGGCGCCACCCTGCCTGCCGCCGCAGCCGCCGAACGGATGGTACTGGCCTGGGATCAGTGCGCGTCATCCGCTGACGGCTCGCCCATCGCCGACAAACTGGAAAAGGTCGCCGCCCGCTGGGTCTGCGAGGCACTCGGCCTGCCAAACGAAAGCGCCGTCGGCTTTGGCACCAGCGCCACCGCCTGCACCCTCGCCTGCCTGGCAGCCGCACGTCGCACATTGCTGGCAAGGCAAGGCTGGGATTTCGATCAGGACGGTTTGATCGGCGCCCCCGAAATCCGCGTGGTGATTTCCGAAACCGCCCATATCACCGTGAAGAAGGCGCTGCGCGTGCTGGGTTTCGGCATGCGTCGGCTACTTCTTGCTCCGGTGGATAAGCACGGCCGCATCGATCCGGCCCGGCTCCCCGAACTGGACGAACGGACCGTGCTGATTCTGCAGGCTGGCGAGGTCAACACCGGCGAGTTCGACCGCTTCGCCGAACTGATTCCCCGCGCCAGGGCCGCCGGTGCCTGGGTACATGTCGATGGGGCATTTGGTTTGTGGGCGCGGGCCTCTTCGTCGGCTGTGCTGGCCGATGGCATCGAACAGGCGGACAGCTGGACTACCGACGGCCACAAGTGGCTGAACACGCCCTACGACAGCGCCATGGCCATCTGCCGTGACGGCAACG
The DNA here is from genome assembly GCA_029239415.1 of Pseudomonas sp. Next base: position 1,320 of record JAQZAY010000432.1, read on the forward strand.
CCCTGGCTGCGGCGATGAACAGCGATGCCGCCTACGCGATGGCCTCGAAGGATTCGCAGAAGAATCTGACGCTCGAGTTCTCCCGGCGCGCGCGGGGTGTGGCGATATGGGCGGCGCTAGCCAGCCTCGGCCGCGATGGCTTGCGCGAAATGATCGACCAGCATATCCGCCAGGCTGGTCGCGTTGCAGAAGCGCTTCGCGCCGGTGGCTATCAAGTGCTCAACCGGGTGCGACTCAATCAGGTGCTGGTACGTGCGGACTCGGACGAGCAGACCGCTTCCATTCTCAAGGCTGCGCAGGACTCGGGCGAAGTCTGGTTCGGCGCCACCATCTGGCAGGGCCGGCCAGCCTTTCGCCTGAGCGTCAGCTCCTGGCGAACCACGGATGCCGATATCGAGGTGCTGATCGCCCTGCTCTTGCGCCTGAAAAACGCCTGAGCCTATCGATCAGCCTCCAGCACCTGCTGCAGCAGCTTGTAGGACGCATCGACTCGAGCTTCGAGGGGCACGTTACGGTTGGCCAGCATCACCACGCCGATGCGCTCATCCGGCACGAACGCCGCGTAGCCAGCAAATCCGTTGGTCGAGCCGGTCTTGCCGAACAGCACGCCCTGCTCGTTTGTTTCTCGCTTAGCCAATCGGCTGGCAGGCTGCGCTTCAAGGGCCATCGACGGTGCATTCCCCGCCAACAGGCGCTCACGTGAAAGCGGCCACGGGTAGCGCTCCCAGATCATCGCCTGGGTGAACGGCGCGGTTCGCGTCAATCCTTGGTGAGTGGTCGCGATGGCAGTGGCAAGCGGCGCGGGCACCTCAGTGGTGCCCAGGTTGATATCGACGAAACGCAGCATGTCGTCAATGTTCGACTTCAAACCGTAGGCCTCCGCATCGAGCATGCCCGGGCTCACCCGGATGGCCTTGTTGGTCTGCCGTGCATAGCCGTAGGCGTAACGCGGCATCTGCGCGGCGGGAATCTGGACATAGGTGCTGCCAAGCGCCAACGGCGCCAATACCTGCTCATGCAACGCCTGGGCATAAGGCTGCCCGAACGCGCTGGCGGAAATGCGCCCCAGCATGCCAATGCTGACATTGGAATAAGCGCGCTCATGTCCGGCGCCTGCCGTCGGCTGCCATTGGCGCAGCCAGGTCATCAGGGCGCTGTCACTCTTGATGTCATCCGGCACCTGTAGCGGCAGGCCATTGCTTTGGTGGGTGGCCAGATCCATCAGGCTCAAGGCGCCGACCGGCGTGGCCTTCAACACCGGCAGGCGCTCTCCGACCTGGTCATCCAGCGACAGCAGCCCACGCTCCTGGGCCAATGCCGCCAGGGTGACGTTGAAGGTCTTGCTCAGCGAGCCCAGCTCGAACAGCGTCTGCCGGGATACCGCGATGTCAGCCTCACGATTCGCCAGGCCCTGGGTGTACACGTAGTGCTTGCCCTGCCAGGTGATGCCTACCGCCAGGCCAGGCACGTCGTATTCGGCCATCAACGGCGCGAACACCTTGGCGGCCTCGGCCTGGAACTGCTGCTCGGAGAGCGCAGCGGCTGGCAGCGTCACGGCAAGGCTGGCCGCGAACAGGCCCATGGCGATAGTGCGGTGAGTCATCTGATAAGGCTCTCTGTCTTGTTGTGGTGCGATACCGGCCTGCCCGGTGCCTGCACGATGCATGGGTGTTCGAGTCAGCGCCAAGGATATCGTTTCGTGGCAGCCAACAGGCAATGCAGAAAAACCGCTTGCCGTGCTGATCACGCCTCTCGACAAAAGCCCGTGGTGGGCCTTATTGTCCGCCCTGGCCACCGCAGTGGCCGACGTCGCTCGGACGGTTCCGGGCGCTTACGTTCTTCGAGGAAAGCATGTCTGAACAGGCTTCGCGTCGCTTTGCGCGCATCGATCGTCTCCCCCCTTAC
>JAQZAY010000433.1 GCA_029239415.1 Pseudomonas sp.
AGCGCCGATTCCCGGGCCTTGCGCCAGCGCGCCGAGGTCGAACTGGCCATGGCCCTGCACGACTGCGCCGAACGCCTCGAGCAGGGTGAGCCGCCGGCAGGCGTGCTGGCGGCGCTCGACGGGCTGCACAGCGACAACCCCTGGCTGGTCCGGCGTCGATCAAGGTTGCTGTTCCAGCTGGGCCAGCAGTGCGAGCGGCTGGGCGAGTGGGACCTGGCCATGGCGGTGTATGCCGACTGTCGTCATCCCCAGGCGCGCATTCGCCAGGTCCGCGTGCTCGAGCGCAGCGAGCAATGGGCGCCGGCGTTGGCGCTGGCCAGCGAGCTGGCCGCGACGCCGGCCAACGCGCTTGAAGTCCAGGCGCTCGAGCGCATGCTGCCGCGCCTGCGACGCAAGCTAGGCGGTCCGCCGCAGCCACGCAAGCGCGCCTCGACGGTGCGGCTGATGGAGCTCGAGCTGCCGGTCGAGCAGTCATTGCTGGGGGTGGAGGAAGCCGTGCGGCTGCACCTGGCGCAGGAGGGCGGCCATGCGCACTACGTGGAAAACACCCTGTTCAACAGCCTGTTCGGGCTGCTCTGCTGGGAGGCTGTGTTCGCGCCGGTGCCGGGGGCATTCTTCAACCCTTTCCAGTCCGGCCCGCAAGACCTGCACGACGCCGACTTCCAGTCCCGGCGTGGCGAGCTGTTCGAGGCGTGCCTTGGCCTGCTCGACGATGACCGCTACCAGCAGCGTATCCGCCAGTGTTATTCGGACAAGCAAGGCTTGCAGTCGCCGTTCGTGTTCTGGGGCATGCTCAGCGAGCCCTTGCTCGACCAGGCGCTGGCCTGCCTGCCACCGGCCCACCTCAGGCAGTGCTTCCTGCGCCTGCTGCAGGACGTGAAGAACAACCGCACCGGCATGCCCGACCTGATCCAGTTCTGGCCGCAGGAAGGGCGCTACCGCATGGTCGAGGTCAAGGGGCCAGGCGACCGCCTGCAGGACAACCAGCTGCGCTGGATCGACTTCTGCCACGCCCACGGCCTGCCGGTGGAGGTCTGGCACGTGCGCTGGGCCGGGCAGGGCGCTTGAGCTACACGGTTGCGGTACGCGCCCTGTGCGAGTTCACCGCCAAGGCCGGCGACCTCGACCTGCGCTTCACCCCGTCGCCCACCGCCCAGGAGGGCATCAGTGGCCATAAGCGGGTAGTGGCGCGGCGCGACGCCGGCTATGAGTCCGAGGTCGCCCTCGAAGGGCACCATGGGCAGCTACGGGTGCGCGGCCGCGCCGACGGCTACGACCCGGCGCGCAACCGCCTTGAAGAGATCAAGACCCACCGTGGCGACCTGGCCCGCCAGCCCGCCAACCATCGCGCGCTGCACTGGGCCCAGGCGCGGGTCTATGCCTGGCTGCTCTGCCAGCAGCGCCAGCTGGACGAGATCGAGGTGGCGCTGGTCTACCTGGACATCGACAGCGACCGCCAGACCCTGGTCACCGAGCAGCAGAGTGCCGATGCCTTGCGGCAATTCTTCGAGCACCAGTGCCAGGTCTTCCTGGCGTGGGCCCAGGCCCAGGAGCGTCGGCTGGCCGAGCGCGACCAGGGGCTCAAGGCGCTGGGCTTTCCCTACCCGGATTTTCGGCAGGGGCAGCGGCAACTGGCCGAGACCCTGTACAAGGCAGTGAGCACCGGCCGCTGCCTGATGGCCCAGGCCAGCACTGGCATCGGCAAGACGCTGGGCACCTTGTTCCCGCTGCTCAAGGCCATGGCGCCGCAACAGCTGGACAAGCTGTTTTTCCTGACCGCCAAGACCCCGGGGCGTGCCCTGGCCTTGAGCGCGCTGCACCAGGTGCTGGACAGCAGCCCGGGGCTGGCCTTGCGCAGCCTGGAGCTGGTGGCTCGCGACAAGGCCTGCGAGTATCCCGGCACCGCCTGCCATGGCGAGGCCTGCCCGCTGGCCAAGGGCTTCTACGATCGTCTGCCCGCCGCGCGCGAGGCGGCCATGCGCCTGCCGATGCTCGACCAGGCCACCTTGCGCGAGGTGGCCCTGGCGCACCAGGTCTGCCCCTATTACCTGGGGCAGGAGATGGCGCGCTGGGTCGACGTGCTGGTGGCCGACTACAACTACTATTTCGACGCCTACGCCTTGCTGTTCGGCCTGACCCAGGCCAACCAGTGGCGGGTGGCGGTGCTGGCCGACGAGGCGCACAACCTGGTCGATCGCGGCCGGCAGATGTACAGCGCCACCCTCGACCAGGGCCAGTTGCTGACCCTGCGCCAGAGCAAGCCCGCGGGCCTGGGCAGTGCGCTGGACCGTCTCAACCGCCAGTGGAATGCCCTGTACAAGGACCAGCTCGCCCCGTACCAGGCCAGCGAGCAATTGCCGGAGGCCTTCATCAAGGCGTTGCAGCAGTGCATCGGCCTGATCCAGGAACGGCTCAACGACGCGCCCACCGAGGTCGAGCCGCAGGTCCTGCAGTTCTATTTCCAGGCCCTGCAGTTCACCCGTATCGGCGAACTGTTCGACGAGCATTTCGTCTTCGACATCAGCCTGCGAAACGGCCCTCGCCAGCGGCGCCTGGCCAGCCTGTGCCTGCGCAATGTGGTGCCGGCCCGGCTGCTGGGCCCGCGCATGACGGCCGCGCGCAGCGTCACGCTGTTTTCCGCGACCCTGAGCCCCCGGCGTTTCTACGCCGACTTGCTGGGCATGCCGGCCGACACGGCCTGGCTCGAGGTCGCCGCGCCGTTTCGTGCCGAGCAGCTCAAGGTGAGGGTGGTCAGCCAGGTGTCTACCCGTTATCACCAACGCCAGGCCTCGCTGGCGCCTATCGTCGAGCTGATTGCCGCGCAGTATCAGCAAGTGCCCGGCAACTACCTGGCGTTTTTCAGCAGCTTCGAATACATGGACCAGGTGGCCACGCTGCTTGCCGAGCGCCACCCGGCAATCCCCCGCTGGAGCCAGGCACGGGGCATGGACGAGGCCGAGCGCACGGCGTTTCTTGCCCGCTTCGTGCCAGACGGGCAGGGGGTGGGTTTCGCGGTGCTCGGCGGGGCATTTGCCGAAGGGGTGGACCTGCCGGGCACGCGGCTGATCGGCGCGTTCGTGGCGACGCTCGGACTGCCGCAGGTGAACCCGGTCAACGAGCAGCTCAAGCAGCGCATGGGCAGGCTGTTTGGCGCCGGGTTCGACTACACCT
>JAQZAY010000060.1 GCA_029239415.1 Pseudomonas sp.
GAAAATGGCAGGGGCGGCTGGATTCGAACCAACGCATGGCAGGATCAAAACCTGCTGCCTTACCGCTTGGCGACGCCCCTGTATCTGTTGCTTTCGAGTACCTGATACTCGATTCCTAGAGCAGACCTTGTAGCGTGCGATGCAACATCGCGACGTTGCTTCCTTTGGCTACAAACCCTGTTTGGGTCTCTGAAAGAAGGGCCAGAACTTTATCAGCTTCAGCTTTGCTTGGGAAGGCCCCAAACACACAACTTCCAGTCCCGGTCAGCCTTGCATTGGTGAATTTACTTAGCAAATTCAACGAGTTACGTACTTCTGGGTAACTCTGCTCAACGACCGGTTGACAGTCATTACGACTGTTTCCCTTGGGAACGGGGCGCATCTTAAGGGGCAAGGAATCACGTGTCAACAGCGGATGCGAAAAAATTTCTGCTGTACTAACAGCGACTTGCGGTACCAGCACCACGTACCACGGCTCCTCGGGATCGACCGGGGTGAGCTGCTCGCCGACACCTTCGGCAAACGCGGCGTGGCCGCGGACGAACACAGGCACGTCCGCCCCGAGGGTCACGCCCAGCTCGGCCAGCTGGTCGATGCTGCAGTCGAGTTGCCACAGATGCGCCAGGCCCAGCAGCGTCGTGGCGGCGTCCGAGCTGCCGCCACCGATGCCGCCGCCCATGGGCAGCACCTTGCGCAGCCAGATGTCGGCGCCCAGCGTACAGCCCGTCAATTGCTGCAGCTGGCGGGCCGCTCGCACGATCAGGTTGCTGTCGTGTGGCACCGAATCGAGCGCGTCGTGCAGGCGGATCTCACCGTCCTCGCGCAGCGCGAAGCCTAGCTCGTCGGCATGCTCGAGAAACTGGAAGACGGTTTCGAGCAGATGGTAGCCGTCCGGCCGGCGGCCCAGGATATGCAGCCAGAGGTTGAGCTTGGCCGGGGCGGGCAGTACGAGGGTGGCGTGCTGCATGGGTCAGAGGCCCAGCTGGCGCGGTTGCCAGTCCTTGACCACCAGGGTCACGTCAAGGTCCTGGCCGTGCAGCTTCAGGCGCTCTGGCAGCCAGTAGCCGTTCTGCTCGGTGTATTTCAGGTATTCGACGGTCCAGCCATCCTGGGAAAGACGAGCCAGGCGGCTATCGCTGTCCAGGGTCAGCTGGCTCTTGCTGTCGGGCGCGGGCAGGCCGCGGACCCACCACACCAGGTGGGACACCGGCAGGCGCCAGCCCAATTGTTCCTCGAGCAGGGTCTCGGGGGTTTCGGCCTCGAAACGGCCCTGGTTGGCTACCTCCAGCACCACGCCGCCGGGGCGTCCGGTCAGGCGAGCGGCACCGCGGCCGAGCGGGCCGGCCAGGCGGATGTCGTAGTAGTCCTGGCGCTGCAGCCAGAACAGCGTGCCGCTGCCTGAGTCGCGCGGGGCGCGGATGCCGACCTTGCCGTCGATCTGCCAGCCATCGAGGGCGCTCAGCTGCTGCTTGTGTTCACGCCACTGCTGCGGGTTGCCCTGGCCCTGCAGGGCCTCGCGGGAACCGAAGCCGGCACAGCCGGCCAGCAGGGCGATGAGGGTAAAGGTGATGCAATGGCGCATGAACATGGTCTAGAGGGTCTCGGATCCGGTCAGGCGCAGGACAGTCTTGCGCAGGATAGGGCTGTCGGGCTGGGTCTCGAAGGCCTTGCTCCAGACCTGGCGCGCCTCGCGGCGCTTGCCATTGGCCCAGAGCACTTCGCCCAGGTGAGCGGCGACCTCATGGTCCGGATAGCGCTCCATGGCCAGGCGCAGCAGGCGCTCGGCCTCGTCGAGGTTGCCCAGGCGATAGTTGATCCAGCCCAGGCTGTCGAGCACGGCCGGATCGTCCGGGTTGATCTGGTAGGCCTTGTCGATCAGGGCCTTGGCCTCGGCCAGGCGGCTGGTGCGGTCGGCCAGGGTGTAGCCCAGGGCGTTGAGCGCCATGGCGTTTTCCGGCTCGCGGGTGATGATGGCGCGCAGGTCTTTTTCCATCTGCGCCAGGTCGTCACGCTTTTCGGCCAGCATGGCGCGGGTATAGAGCAGGTTCAGGTCATCGGGGTAACGCTGGATGCCCTGCTGCAACACCTGGTCGGCCTGGGCCTGCTTGCCGTTGTTGCCCAGGCTTTCGGCCTCGATCAGGTACAGCTGGATGGCGTAGTCCGGCTGGGCCTCGCGGGCCTCGGCCAGCAGCCGGGACGCCTCGGCGCTGCGGCCGTTGGCGATGAGGATATCGGACTGGCGCAGCAACGCCGGCAGGTACTCGGTGCCGGGACCGACCAGCGCGTATTCGCGCAGCGCGCCTTCGGGATCGCTGCGTTCTTCGCGGATACGTCCCAGGTTGAGATGGGCCGCATCGACATTGCTGTCGCGCTCGACCAGTTCCTGCAAATAGCCCTCGGCCTCGTCCCACTCCTTGTTTTCGAGAGTCACCAATGCCAGCGAATAGCGCAGCTCGTCATCTTCGGGGTACTGCTGGACCAGGCTCACGAACTCGGCCTTGGCGTCGGCCAGGCGGTCCTGCTCGACCAGCATGCGCGCATAGGTCAGGCGCAGGCGCTTGTCGTCGGGGTTCTCGTCGATCGCCTTGCGCAGCAACGGCAGGGCCTCGGGTCCGCGGTCGACGGCTTGCAGCAGGCGCGCGCGCAGCAGGATCGGGGCGATCTCGCCTTCCTGCGGCGGGTGTTCCTCGAGCAGGTCGAGCGCGGCCTGGGCATTGCCATCCTGCTGCAGCAGCAGCGCCTTGCCGAACACCAGCTGGCCGTTGTCGGGGTACTTGAGCAGCAGGCGGTCGAAGCTCTGCTGCAGGCCGTCGCGGGTCGACTGGTCGGTTTCGGCGGCCGACAGGGCGAGGAAGTCGAAGTGCGTGTCGCCCTGGCCCTGGAGCACCTTCTCCATGTAGGCCATGGAGTCGTCGTAGCGTCCGGCGCGGGCCAGCTGGATGGCAGCGGCGCGCTGTGCGTCGAGGTTCTGTGCATCGTTGCGCGCCCAGACCAGCGCCGTGTCCAGCGCGGGTTCGTCGGCCCCCAGGTACTCGGCGATGCGGTAGGCGCGTTCGGAAATCCCCGGATCCTGGGTCTTCACGGCCTGGTCGACGTAGTTCTGCAGGGCAATGTCGAAGCGATTGCGCTGGCCGGCCAGCTCCGCCGTGAGCAGGCTGTAGAGCGTCTCCTGGCTGAACGAGCCATACACCACGGGCGCCACCGGCTCTGCCGGGGCAGCGTCAGCGGACGGGACCGCCGCTTCCTGGCCTTGCGGGGCCAGGCTCTGGCAGCCCTGAAGCAGGGCGAGGGCAAGCAGCAGTGCGAGGGATCTATTCATAAATGAGGGCTTTGGACGGCTAACCGGCGGTCGGAACATCATGACACAAGCGCAGGGGCAAAACCCACCTGCGATGGACTCGGTTTATTAGGACAATAGCGAACGGTGGTTGTTCTGAATCCTGCGAAGTAGGACAATTATCGGCTTCCCGTCACAACCAGCGACCTTGCATGGCCTTTCTTGCCCTCGGTATCAACCATAAGACTGCCTCGGTAGACGTACGCGAGCGCGTGGCGTTTACTCCAGAGCAGCTGGTCGATGCCTTGCAGCAGCTGTGTCGACTGACCGCCAGCCGCGAGGCGGCGATCCTGTCGACCTGCAACCGCAGCGAGCTTTATATAGAGCACGAACACCTGGCGGCCGACAGCGTTCTGCGCTGGCTGGCCGAGTACCACCAGCTGAGTCTCGAAGAGCTGCGCGCCTGCGCCTATGTCCATGAGGAACACGACGCCGTGCGGCACATGATGCGGGTCGCCTCCGGGCTCGACTCGCTGGTGCTGGGCGAGCCGCAGATTCTGGGCCAGATGAAGTCGGCCTACGCGGTGGCTCGCGAGGCCGGCACCGTCGGGCCGCTGCTCGGGCGCCTGTTCCAGGCGACCTTCAGCGCCGCCAAGCAGGTGCGTACCGACACGGCGATCGGCGAGAACCCGGTTTCGGTGGCGTTCGCCGCCGTCAGCCTGGCCAAGCAGATCTTCAGTGACCTGGGCCGCAGCCAGGCACTGCTGATCGGTGCGGGCGAGACCATCACCCTGGTTGCCCGCCACCTGCACGAGCAGGGGGTGCGGCGCATCGTGGTGGCCAACCGCACGCTGGAGCGCGCCAGTATCCTGGCCGAGCAGTTCGGCGCCCATGCCGTGTTGCTGGCTGACATTCCCCAGGAGCTCGCCAACAGCGATATCGTCATCAGCTCCACTGCCAGCCAGTTGCCGATCCTGGGCAAGGGCGCCGTGGAAAGCGCGCTCAAGCAGCGCCGGCACAAGCCGATCTTCATGGTCGACATTGCCGTGCCGCGCGATATCGAGGCGCAGGTCGGCGAGCTCGATGACGTCTACCTGTACACCGTCGACGACCTGCACGACGTGGTCGCCGAGAACCTCAAGAGCCGCCAGGGCGCGGCCCAGGCCGCCGAAGAGCTGGTGTCGGTCGGTGCCGAGGATTTCATGGTGCGCCTGCGCGAGCTGGCGGCGGTGGACGTGCTCAAGGCCTACCGCCAGCAGAGCGAACGCCTGCGCGACGAAGAACTGAACAAAGCCCAGCGCCTGCTGGCCAATGGCGCCAACCCCGAAGAGGTGTTGGCGCAACTGGCGCGCGGGCTGACCAACAAGCTTCTGCACGCGCCAAGCGTGCAGTTGAAAAAGCTCTCAGCCGAAGGCCGCCTCGATGCATTGGCCATGGCTCAGGAACTCTTTGCCCTCAATGAGGGTTCGACGGATAAAACCCCGCAATGAAAGCGTCGCTGCTCAATAAACTGGACACGCTCCAGGACCGCTTCGAGGAACTGACCGCCCTGTTGGGCGATGCCGAGGTCATCGGCGACCAGACGCGTTTTCGTGCCTATTCGCGCGAATACGCCGAAGTCGAGCCGGTGCACGCTGCCTATCAAGGCTGGCGCAAGGTCCAGGACGACCTCGAGGGCGCCCAGGCGCTGCTCAAGGATGCCGACCCCGACCTGCGCGAGATGGCCGTCGAGGAAGTCCGCGACGCCAAGGACCGGCTGGCCGTGCTCGAGTCGCAGCTGCAGCGCATGCTGCTGCCCAAGGACCCGAACGATGGGCGCAACGTGTTTCTCGAGATCCGTGCCGGTACCGGCGGTGACGAGGCGGCGATCTTCTCGGGCGACCTGTTCCGCATGTATTCGCGCTATGCCGAGCGCCGTGGCTGGCGCCTGGAGATTCTCTCGGAAAACGAGGGCGAGCACGGCGGCTACAAGGAAATCATTGCCCGGGTCGAGGGCGACAGCGTGTACGGCAAGCTCAAGTTCGAGTCGGGCGCGCACCGCGTGCAGCGGGTGCCCGAGACCGAATCCCAGGGGCGTATCCACACCTCGGCCTGCACCGTGGCAGTGCTGCCCGAGCCCGACGAGCAGGTGGCGATCGAGATCAACCCGGCCGACCTGCGGGTCGATACCTACCGCGCCTCAGGTGCCGGTGGCCAGCACATCAACAAGACCGACTCGGCCGTGCGCATCACCCACTTGCCTACCGGGATCGTCGCCGAGTGCCAGGAGGAGCGTTCGCAGCACAAGAACCGCGCCCGCGCCATGCAGTGGCTGTCGGCCAAGCTGAACGACATCCAGACCAGCGCTGCGCAAAATGCCATCGCCAGTGAGCGCAAGCTGCTGGTCGGCTCCGGTGACCGCTCCGAGCGCATCCGCACCTACAACTATCCGCAGGGGCGGGTGACCGACCACCGTATCAACCTGACCCTCTATTCCCTCGACGAGATCCTGGCCGGCGGTGTCGACGCCGTGATCGAGCCGCTGCTGGCCGAGTACCAGGCCGATCAACTGGCCGCCCTGGGGGATTGATGACCATCATTGCCAGCCTGCTGCGCGCCGCGCAGCTGCCCGATTCCCCCACCGAGCGCCTGGACGCCGAGCTGCTGCTCGCCGCGGCCATCGGCAAGTCGCGCAGCTACCTGCACACCTGGCCCGAGCGTATCGTCAGCAGCGAGGCGGCGCAGACCTTCGCCGGCTACCTGGCACGCCGCCGTGATGGCGAGCCGGTGGCGTACATCCTCGGGCAACAGGGTTTCTGGAAGCTCGACCTCGAGGTCGCCCCGCACACGCTGATCCCGCGGCCCGACACCGAGCTGCTGGTCGAGGCCGCGCTCGAGCGGGTGCCCGCCAGCCCCGCGCGGGTGCTCGACCTGGGTACCGGCACCGGCGCCATCGCCCTGGCCCTGGCCAGCGAATGCCCGGCCTGGCAGGTGACCGCGGTCGATCGCATCGACGAAGCCGTGGCCCTGGCCGAGCGCAACCGCCAGCGGCTGCGGCTGGAAAACGTGCAAGTGCGGGCCAGCCACTGGTTCGACAGCCTCGATGGCCAGCACTTCGACCTGATTCTCAGCAACCCGCCCTACATTGCCGCCGAAGACCCGCACCTGGCGGCCGGCGACGTGCGCTTCGAGCCGAGCAGCGCGCTGGTGGCCGGTAGCGATGGCCTCGACGACCTGCGCACCATCATCGCCCAGGCGCCGGGCTACCTGCTGCCTCGCGGCTGGCTGCTGCTCGAGCATGGCTACGACCAGGCCGCGGCGGTACGCTCGCTGTTGGCCGAGCACGGCTTCGTCGAGGTGGCCAGCCGTCGCGACCTGGGCGGGCACGAACGCATCAGCCTGGGACGCCTGCCATGCTGAGCGACCAGGAACTGCTGCGCTACAGCCGGCAGATCCTGCTGCCGCAGGTAGACATCGACGGCCAGTTGAAGCTCAAGCAAAGCCGGGTATTGATCGTCGGCCTTGGCGGCCTGGGCTCCCCCGTGGCGCTGTACCTGGCCGCGGCCGGAGTCGGCGAGCTGCACCTGGCGGACTTCGACACGGTCGACCTGACCAACCTGCAACGACAGGTCCTCCATGACAGCGCCAGTGTCGGCCTGGGCAAGGTCGACTCGGCCCTGCAGCGCCTGGGCGCGATGAATCCCGAGATCACGCTCGTCGCGCACCGGCAGGCGCTGGACCCGGACTCGCTGATGGCCGTCGTCTCTGCGGTCGATCTGGTGCTCGACTGCTCCGACAACTTCGCCACCCGCGAAGCGGTCAACGCGGCCTGCGTCGCGGCTGGCCGGCCGCTGGTCAGCGGCGCGGCGATCCGCCTCGAGGGACAGCTCTCGGTCTTCGATCCACGCCAGCCCGGCAGCCCGTGCTACCACTGCCTCTACGGGCACGGCAGCGAAGCCGAGCTGACCTGCAGCGAAGCGGGGGTGATCGGGCCCTTGGTAGGCCTGGTCGGCAGCCTGCAGGCGCTGGAAGCCTTGAAGGTGCTGGCCGGCTTCGGCGAGCCCCTGGTCGGTCGCCTGTTGCTGATCGATGCGCTGGGTACGCGCATGCGCGAGCTGCGGGTCAAGCGTGACCCAGCCTGTGCGGTGTGCGGCACGCAGCATGGCTGAGCGTTCGGCGCCGATCGGCGTGATGGACTCGGGGGTCGGCGGCTTGTCGGTGCTGCGCGAGATCCGCCAGCTGCTGCCAGATGAATCGCTGCTCTACGTGGCCGATTGCGGTCATGTGCCCTACGGCGAAAAGTCTGCCGAGCATATTCGCCAGCGCTGCCGGCTGATTGCCGAGTTCTTCCACGCCAAGGGTGCCAAGGCCATGGTGCTGGCCTGCAATACCGCCACGGTGGCCGCGGTGGCCGACCTGCGCGAGCGCTACCCCGACTGGCCGTTGGTGGGCATGGAGCCTGCCGTCAAGCCTGCCGCGGCGGCAACCCGATCGGGCGTGGTCGGGGTCCTGGCCACCACGGGCACCCTGCAAAGTGCCAAGTTCGCCGCCTTGCTCGACCGCTTCGCCAGCGATGTGCGGGTGGTGACCCAGCCCTGCCCGGGGCTTGTGGAATGCATTGAAAAAGGCGACCTGGGCAGCCCGACGCTTCGCCAGTTGCTGCTAGGCTACGTGCAGCCCTTGCTGGCCGCCCGATGCGACACCCTGATCCTGGGCTGCACCCACTACCCGTTCCTGCGCCCGCTGCTGACTGAAATGATCCCCGCCGACGTGGCGATCATCGACACCGGCGCCGCGGTAGCGCGCCAGCTGCAGCGCCTGCTGCGCGAACGTGCGTTGCTGGCGAACGGCCCGGTGCGCGAGGCGCAGTTCTGGACCAGTGCCAGTCCCGAGCAACTGAGAAGCATCCTGCCCATGCTGTGGCAGCCGTCCGACAGCGTGCAACGCCTGCCAATGTAAAAAAAAACGTGAAAAAATGTCGGCCAATGCTGAACTATCGTTCTACTGCAGATTTCTACTCAGGGGTCTGAACAATCAGAACAACTAACAACAGCATTGGAAAAAGGATGTTTCTCATGAAGAAACTGCTTTGCTTGGCGGCCGTTGCCGTGGCTACCCTGGGGCACACTTTCACTGCGCAGGCGGCGGACGTATCGTTGTCGGTGGGGCAGACCGGCGACTCGACGATGGTCTACCGCCTGGGCCTGCAGTCGAACTGGGACAAGAGCTGGTGGCAGACTGATGTCGGCCGGCTGACTGGCTATTGGGATGGCGCCTATACCTTCTGGGAGGGCGACGAGACGGCCAGCAACCACAGCCTGTCGTTCGCGCCGGTGTTCGTCTACGAGTTCGCGGGTGAGTCGGTCAAGCCCTACATCGAGGCGGGTATCGGTGTCGCGGCGTTTTCCAGCACCGAGATCGAAAGCAACAAGCTGGGCTCGTCCTTCCAGTTCGAGGATCGCATCGGCTTCGGCCTGCGCTTCGCAGGCGGCCAGGAGGTGGGCGTGCGGGCGATCCACTACTCCAACGCAGGCCTCACCTCGGCCAACGATGGCGTCGAGAGTTACAGCCTGCACTATCGCATGCCTCTCTGAAGGGCGTGGCTGCCCTCAATCGGGGGCAGCCAAGGCTCGCCCAGGTAGCGACTTGAACGCCTCCAGGGCGCGCTGGCGGCTCGCGCCGATATCCACGATCTGCCGATGATAGCCGGGGCCATCGGCAAACTGCCGCTTGGCAAGCGGCGCATGGATGGTCTTCTTGTCCAGCCCCGCAAGCTCCGGTATCCACTGCCGGATGAATTCCCCCTTCGAGTCGAACCGCTGCGACTGGGTGATCGGATTGAATATGCGGAAGTACGGTACCGAATCGGTTCCGGTCGACGCGCTCCATTGCCAACCACCATTGTTGGCCGCCAGGTCACCGTCGATCAGATGGCGCATGAAGTGCCGCTCGCCCAGGCGCCAGTCGATCAGCAGGTTCTTGGTGAGGAACATGGCCACGATCATCCGCAGGCGGTTGTGCATCCAGCCGGTGGCGAGCATCTGGCGCATGGCGGCATCGATCAATGGAAAACCGGTACGGCCTTGCTCCCAGGCCTTGAGGTCTTCGGGGGCATCGCGCCAAGGCAGGGCCTCGGTATGCCGACGAAACGCCCGGTGTCGCGACACCTGTGGGTAACCGACCAGAATGTGCTTGTAGAACTCACGCCACAGCAGCTCGTTGACCCACGTCTGCACGCCGCTGCTGCCTCCATCGAATTCGCCACGATTGCCGGACATCGCCGCATGCAGGCACTGGCGCGGTGAAACCACGCCCGCGGCGAGGTAGGCCGAAAGCTGGCTGGTGCCCGGCTCTGCCGGAAAGTCGCGCCCTCGCACATAGTCATCGACATCTTCATCGACAAAGGCCTGCAGCCGTCGCTGGGCTTCGTGCTCGCCGGCCGGCCAGAGGTCGCGCAGGCTTTGTCCCGGCACCGCGAACCCCGGGATGTACCTGGGCACTTCATCGCTCTGGACCTGCACGGGCGCCTGGCGCCGCACTTTCGGTGCCATCGCGGGCAGGCTGCGGTGCAGGTGCTCGTGGCAAGCCCGGCGGAACTGGCCGAACACCTGGTAGTAGTGGCCAGCGCGGGTCAGGAGGGTGCCTGGCGCGAACAGCAGCTGGTCGAGGTAGCCATGGGCGGTGATCCCGGCCTCGCCGAGCACCTTTCGCGTGCGCTCATCGCGAGCGGCTTCGTTGACCCCGTACTCGTCGTTCCAGTGCACCGCCTCGACCTTGAGCTGGTGGCAGAGCTTGAGCAGCACCTCGGGCACTTGCTGCCAGGTGTCCACCTGGCGGATCAGCAAGGGGATATTCAGGTTGTCGAGCGCCTGCTGGAGTTCGTGCAGGTTTCGCAACCAGAAGTCGACCTTGCACGGGGCATCGTCATGCAGCTGCCATTGCCCGGGACTGGCGATCCACACCGCCGCGGTCGGCCCGCGTTCGCAGGCGGCGCTCAAGGCGGTATTGTCGTCGATGCGCAAGTCACTGCGCAGCCAGATCAGTTGCATGGAAGGAGGGTCTCCGGTAGAGGGGCATCGCGCAATCGTTGCAACCTGTGCAGCGTCGCCTGAGGGGTGTCGAGCAGGTGAAGGCCGGGCAGTTGCAGTGCCTGCAGATCGGCTTGATGAATAGGCAAGGTCGAGCCGCTCAGGAGCATGGGCAGGTCGATCAAGGGCAGGCTGCGCTGCAGCTCTGGCATATCGAGTCGTCGACCCAGGCTCATGACCAGCGCACGCGGTTGCAACTGCCGCACCGCCTCGCGCAGCTGGCTGCCTGCTACTGGCCACTCGAGGATCTCGACCGGGTAGCCGCTGCTGCTGATCAGCCAGGCGCACAACCACAAGTGCGCGTCGAAGACCTGCTCGCCGGTGCTGGCGAGCAGTACCGCTGGGCCCTCGAGCGAGTGATTGTTGTGATAGATCCGCGCGCCCAGCTTGCTGCGCAGCCAGGAGTGGAAGAACACCTGCTCCAGCTGCGCGTTGAACGAGCGTTGCCAGCGCTTGGCCAGAGCATCGAGCACCGGCAGCAGCAGGCGCTCGCAGAGTGTCACGGCGGGGTAGAGCGCCATGGCCTGGTTGAGCTGCTGGTCCAGTGGTCGCTGGGCCAGGTTGCCGATGGCATCGATCAGTTGCTGGCAGCGAGCAGGCCAGTCACCCTGCAGGGTAGGCGCCGGGGCCTGCCGTTCGTTGTCGAGCAGCGCGCGTACCTGGCCTACCGAGGCGCCTCGCTCGAGCCAGCGCAGGATGGCCTGTACCCGCTGTACCTGTTCTGGCGAATAGAGTCGGTGGCCCTTGCTGGTCCGCCCTGGTTCGAGCAGTCCATAACGGCGTTCCCAGGCGCGCAGGGTGACCGGGTTGACGCCAGTCTGGCGCGCCATCTCCCGGATCGGCAGCAGCGGCTCAGATGGCATTGCGCAGGCCCATGCTCGCCGGATGCGGATTCAGGTAGGCCTGCTGCAGCAGATAGGGGTCGGGGTGGTTGTGCAGGTGATGCTTGAGCAGCGTCAGGGGCACCACCAGCGGCACGATGCCTTTCTGGTACTCGCTGATCAGGCGCTGCAGTTCCGAGCGGTCGTCCGTGCTCAGGTCCTGGCGAAGATAACCGACCAGGTGCTGCAGCACGTTGCAATGGGTGCCGCGGCTGGCACAGCGGCGCAGCGCCTGCATCAGCTGGCTGAAATAGCGCGCGCCGATCGCCTGCGGATTGTCTTCGCGGCTCATGGTGCCCAGCAACCGGCCCAGCTCGCGATAGGCCTGGGGGTTATGGGCCATGAGCAGGTACTTGTAGCGCGAGTGATAGCGGATCAGCGCGCCGCGGCTGATGCCCTCGGCCAGCAACTGCTGCCAGTCGGCATAGGCGTAGACTCGACTGATGAAATTTTCGCGCAGCACGGGATCGTGCAGGCGGCCCTCTTCTTCGACCGGCAGGTCGGGTCGGCGCGCGCAGAAAGCATCGGCATAGGCGCCACGCCCGCCCTTGACCGCCGGGTGACCATTGTCCTGGTAGACCTTGACGCGCTCGAGGCCGCATGAGGGGGACTTCTGCATGAACACATAGCCACAGATGTCGGTAAGCTCGTCCGCCATCCGCTCGCCGTAGGCGCGCAGCGGGCCTGCCAGGTCAAGGGAAGGGTTGCGGGTGCCGGTAACCGTGGGGTTTTCCGGGTCGCCGACCAGGCGGATAGCCTCGCGCGGTATGCCCAGGCCGATCGCGACTTCGGGGCACAGCGCCACCCAGTCGAAATGCTCGTCGAACATTTCGCGGCACAAGGCCGAGGATTTATGACCGCCGTTGTAGCGCACGTTGTCGCCGGTCAGACAGGCGCTGATGCCGATGCGGGGTTTATCGAATGGCGCGGGGCTGTTCATCACCGTCTCCAGAAATACTTGTACAGATGACTTTTTCTGTACAAGTAAATTCCATCACAGTGGCAAGCGCTTGGAAACATGAATCTACGCGCTGGCGCTCATTCGTTGTGTTCGAGCAACCGGCGCGCCGCCTCCTGGCCACTGAGCCAGGCCCCTTCGACCCGGCCCGACAGGCACCAGTCGCCACACACATACAGGCCTTGGTCGGCATCGGCCAGTGCGCCCCATTCGTGGGCCGCGGCCGGGCGGGCATAAAGCCAGCGATGCGCGAGAGCGAAGGTAGGTTCGGGCACGACGCAGCCGACCAGTTCGGCGAACTCGCCCCACAACTGCTCGATCACGGCTTCCCGGGTCAGGTCGATGTGCTGCTTGCTCCAGTTCGACGAGGCATGCAGTACCCAGGTATCGAGTTGCTCGTCGCGTCCAGGCTTGCTGCGGTTGCGCGCCAGCCAGTCGAGCGGGTTGTCCTGCACGAAGCAGCCTTGCATCGGCGTATCGAGCGGGGCCTGGAAACCCAGGGCAATGGCCCAGGTGGGTTCCATCTGCACGCCTGCGGCGACGGCGGCGAGTTTAGGGGTGGCCGCGAGCAATGGCGTGGCCTGTGGCGCGGGCACGGCAATCACCACGCTGCTGAACGGGCCATGGCTGCAGCCTTCGGTATCCTGCAGGTGCCAGTACTGCTTGCCGCGAAACACCTCGGCGATGCGGCAACCGAAATTGACCGTCAGGTCCTTGAGCAACCCCCGGGTGATCGCGCTCATGCGCGGTACACCCACCCAGCGCACCTGCTCGTCGGGCGAGGGCGTAAGCTGGCCATCGCGGTAGTTGTACAGCTGCGGTTTCCACTGCTGCGCCCACCCACGGCTGACCCAGTGCTGCACCTGGTCGGTGAAGCGGCGATCGCGGGCGGTGAAATACTGGGCGCCAAGATCGAGCGCGCCGACATCGCTGCGTTTGCTGGCCATGCGGCCGCCACTGCCGTGGCCCTTGTCGAACAGATGGACGGCCTGCCCGGCCTTTTGCAGGGCCTGGGCAGCGGACAGGCCGGCTATGCCGGCCCCGATGATCGCGATAGGTACTGTCATGGTGGCCTCTTCGAACCTTGCTGAGAGCAGGCTACGCTGCTTGGCAAACCTGTACAATGCCCAAAACTTGTATAAGGTTATTCCGCTCGTGGGACAGGTTGGCCTATGTTTATCCGAGAGCGTTGGGTCAAAAAAGTGCCTTGCTCTTAAAAATAGACCAAGGGCACGCCTGAATAGGACACAGCCATGCATATATTGCTGACCGGTGGTACGGGTTTGATCGGCCAACACCTCTGCCGGTTCTGGCGCGGCAAGGGGTATCGCCTGACGGTGTGGAGCCGCAGGCCAGGCGAAGTTCCGGAAAAGTGCGGGCCCGGTGTGCGCGGCATCGCCAGGCTCGAAGAGCTGGCGGCCGATGACCCGGTCGATGCCGTGGTCAACCTGGCGGGCGCGCCGATCGCCGACCGCCCCTGGACGGCCGCGCGGCGTACGCTGCTGTGGTCCAGCCGCATCACGCTCACCGAACACTTGCTGGCCTGGCTGCGTGGCCGCGAACAAAGACCGGAGGTGCTGGTGTCGGGTTCGGCCGTGGGCTGGTATGGCAACGGCGGCGAGCGCGAGCTCAACGAGGCCTCGCCCCCGGTGAAGGAAGACTTCGCCAGCCAACTCTGCATTGCCTGGGAAGAAACCGCACAGCGCGCCGAGGCGCTGGGGATTCGCGTGGTGCGGGTGCGCACGGGCCTGGTGCTGGCCAGTGACGGCGGCTTCCTGTCGCGCCTGCGCCTGCCGTTCAAGCTGGGCCTTGGCGGGCCCCTGGGCGACGGGCGCCAGTGGATGCCCTGGGTGCACATCGAGGATCAGATCGCCCTGATAGATTTTCTGGTGCAGAACAAGGAGGCCAGTGGTCCTTATAATGCCTGCGCACCCGAACCGGTTCGCAACCGCGAGTTTGCCAAGCGCCTCGGCAAGGCCTTGCACCGCCCGGCGGTGCTGCCCTTGCCAGCGCTACTGCTGCGCGCCGGCCTGGGCGAGCTTTCCGTGCTCCTGCTCGGTGGACAGCGAGCGCGCCCGGTACGCCTGCAGGCGGCCGGGTTCACTTTTCGCTTCAACGATCTGCAATCGGCGCTGGACAGCCTTTCCAGTCGCCTCTGAAATAGGACGCTGCATGACCGATCACGCTCTGCTGCTGGTCAACCTGGGTTCGCCGGCATCGACCTCGGTGGCCGATGTGCGCCGCTACCTCAACCAGTTCCTGATGGACCCTTATGTGATCGACCTGCCGTGGCCGGTGCGGCGGCTGCTGGTGTCGCTGATCCTGGTCAAGCGCCCGGAACAGTCGGCCCATGCCTACGCCTCGATCTGGTGGGACGAAGGCTCGCCGCTGGTGGTACTCACCCGGCGCCTGCGCGCGGCCATGGTCGAGCACTGGCCGCATGGGCCGGTCGAGATCGCCATGCGCTACGGCGAGCCCGCGCTGCCCAGGGTGCTCGAGCGCCTGGCGGCCCAGGGCGTGCGCAAGGTCACGCTGGCGCCGCTTTATCCACAGTTCGCCGACAGCACGGTGACCACGGTGGTCGAACAGGCCCGGCAGACCCTCGAGCAGCAGCGCCTGCCCTTGCAGATGAGCGTGCTGCAGCCGTTCTACGACAAGCCCGAGTACATCGAGGCCTTGGTGGCCAGCGCCAGGCCCCACCTGCAGCAAGACTACGATCACCTGCTGCTGAGCTTCCATGGCCTGCCCGAGCGGCACCTGAAAAAGCTCGACCCCACCGGCAAGCACCGCTTCCAGGATCCCGATTGCTGCAAGGATGCCAGCCCCGAGATGCGCGCCGTGTGCTATCGCGGCCAGTGCCTGGCGACGGCCAAGGCGTTTGCGCGGCAGATGGGCATCCCTGATGGCAAGTGGTCGGTGTCGTTCCAGTCGCGGCTGGGCCGGGCGAAGTGGATCGAGCCCTACACCGAAACGCGGCTCGACGAGCTGGGCAAGGCAGGCGTGAAGAAGCTGCTGGTGATGTGCCCGGCGTTCGTCGCCGACTGCATCGAGACCCTCGAGGAGATCGGCGATCGCGGGCGCGAGCAGTTCATCGAGGCGGGGGGAGAGG
>JAQZAY010000434.1 GCA_029239415.1 Pseudomonas sp.
CGCATTCATGACCTGGAGCGCACCGTCCACATCGTTCAGCATGACGTTCTCGGTGATTTCCAGCTCCAGGCGACTCGCCGGGAAGTGGGTTTCGATCAACACCTGGCGCACATCCTCGACGACATCGCTGCGCTCGAACTGCGCAGGTGAAAGGTTGACCGAGACCATCAATTCGCCCGGCCAGGTCAACGCGGTTTCGCAGGCCTCGCGCAGCACCCAGCGCGAAAGCGGGACAATCAGGTCGGTCTGCTCGGCCAGCGGGATAAACGCGTCGGGTCCCAGCAAGCCCTGGGTCGGATGTTGCCAACGAACCAGCGCCTCGACAGCAACGATGGTCTTGCCATCCACGGTGTAGCGAGGCTGGAAGTGCAGGACGAATTCATTCTTCTTCACCGCCTGGCGAAGGTCGCTTTCCAGCTGGCGACGATGCTGGATCTGATCGTTCATGTGCGAGGCGAAGTAGCACCAGGTCTTCTTGCCCTCGGACTTGGCCTGGTACAGGGCGATGTCGGCGCAGCGGATCAACTCGCCCGGCACATAACCCTGGCGCCGGCTTACGGCAATGCCGATGCTGGCGCCAATGTGCAACGCATGGGTCTCGTAGTGGATCGGTTGCTGCAGGCTGTCGATCAGCCGCGTGCAGAACCGGTCGATTTCGGCGGAGTGCTCCACCGCGCTGAGCACCACCACGAACTCATCCCCGCCCAGGCGCGCCACCAGATCGTGCTCGCGGGTACAGTCGCGCAGGCGCTGGGCCACTTCCAGCAGCACCGCATCGCCGGCCGGGTGGCCCAGCGAATCGTTGATCGGCTTGAAGTTGTCCAGGTCCACCATCAGCAGGGCCAGCGGCGCGGAATGCTCCTTGGCGAGCAAGGCATCGTCCAGGTGCCGTGCCAACTTGTTTCGATTCGGCAGGCCGGTCAGCGCATCGTGCATCGACAGGTGCTGGACCTGGGCATGGGCGGCCACTTCATCGGTGATGTCGCTGGCGGTGCCGCGATAACCCGTTACCGCGGCCTTGTCGTAGATCGGCCGCGCCGATACCCGACAGAAGCGCAATTGTCCGGAATGGTCGCGGTAGGAACAGCGCAGGTTGCTGGCATTCTGTTCTTCGACCAGTTTGCCCAGCCACAAGGCAATCGGCGTGGTGTCGCAATACAGCAACTGTTCGATGTCCTGGCCCAGCCATTGCTGATCGGAAAAACCGGTAACGGTATTGAAGCGCCCCGACAGATAAGTGATGCGCTGCTGGCTGTCGATTTCCCATATCCAGTCGGACGCCGCCTCCGCCACGGCGCGGAAGCGTTCTTCGCTCGCTTCGAGGGCCTGTTTCGAGGCTTCCAGGCTGTCGTAGCTGGCATCCACCTGTCGAGCGGTGCGCATGGCATAACGGAAAAAATACGCGGTGAGCAGCGCCAGGATCAGCAACGCCCCGCCCAATGGCGGAACCAGGGACCACAGCAACTGCTGGCCCGGCCGCTCCAGCCGGGAGACCAGGCTGTAGCCGGTGCTATCCAGCGGCACGGCTGGCTGACCAGGCGCCAGCGCCGTGTCTTTCACCAGGTTCAATTCGTTCAGGCCATAGCTCTTGCCCACCTTGCGAAGCTTGACCGGCGTCAGTTGGTCGACAAAAAGCAGCACCGAAGTCCCTTTGGCCTCGACCTGGGGACGTTCGTCGTTGGGCAGGATCACCGAAGCCGTGACGATGGCCGGCCAACCTTCGAACAACGTGTAGCGGATCATGGGCCTGGTCAGGTCCGGTTGCGCCTGGAGCTGATCGACAAGGTCCCTCAGCGGCGTATCGATATAGGCCGTCGCCTCTGCCGGGACATTTTGTCCCCGCACCACGGCATATTTGGTGCGCTCACGGTCGATGACGAACACCCCTTCGTATTCGTCGTTGGTGAACAGGGTCTTGCCAATGTTCTGTTCGGCATAGGCCCACTGCACATCAACCTCACCGTTGAGGCGCTCGTAGCCGGTGGTCCAGTAGGCGTAGCTGGCCATGTAGTTCTTCGAGGCGGTGATGCGATTCTCGAGCGCGCGCTCGATATAGAAGTGGGTCTTGCCTACATCGACCGCATCCAGCTTTTGCGCAATATTGAACAGCGCGGCGACGGCCATCAGGACCCCCATTACGAACAGCACGCCGACCGCCACCACCAGGCGACGGGTGATCGGCGTGTGACGCGTGACGTCAGGGGGAATATCGGCAGCGGTGTCCATTTACCTGCACCTGTCCTTCGGCGTTGGCTTCGCCGTGCAAACTTCACTGCATGAACTGCGTTCGACCCTTGGGTTTTCTTAACCTTAGCAGCCGCTGCCGCGCCAGTTGAGGCGCCTACAGAGTTTGACGAAAAGGGCTACGCGTCGCCTGCGTGTTAATAAATGGACCGTAAACCGCCGCCGATGATTCCAATGAATCTCAGCGATCGGAACGCTCCAGCGCATCGAAAGCGTCTTCCCTGGACAAGGCCGCGACACAGTTGCGACCGCTGTGCTTGGCCTGATACAGCGCCGCATCGGCTCGCTGGATGAAGACTTCAGTACTGTCCAGGCTGCTGGGCACGAAGGAATGACAACCCAGGCTCACCGTCAGGTAGCCGGAGGGGGCGGCCGAATGGGTGATCTGCTTGTCGATGACGCTGCGGCGGATCTGTTCGGCCAATGCCATGGCGCCGTGCAGGTTGGTATCGGGCAGCAGGACGGCAAACTCTTCGCCACCATAACGCACCGCCAGGTCGGCCTTGCGATGACAGCAGTCCTTGAGCACTTTCGCCACCTCTGCCAGGCAATGATCGCCCGCGACATGCCCGTAGGTGTCGTTGTAGCGCTTGAAAAAATCGATGTCGAGCATGATCAGGCTCAAGGGACTGCGCTGGCGGGCGCCTCGGCCGAACTCGATGCCCAGGGCCCGCTCGAACAGCCGACGGTTCGCCAGCCCGGTCAGGCTGTCATGAGTGGCGATCAGCTCCAGGGCTTGCTGCGCCTTGCGCAGGTCCGCTTCGATCCGCTCGCTGTTACGCACCTGATGCACGAAAACCCAGCCGAACAGGCAGATACCCAGCACCACCAAGGCCACGATCAGGCTGGATTGCACCGCCCGGTCATACCAGCCCGCCAGGATCGCTGACTCGGACATCGCGGCAATGACCACCAGTGGGTAGGCTTGCAGATGCCGATGGCCATA
>JAQZAY010000435.1 GCA_029239415.1 Pseudomonas sp.
CCTGGTGCAGATGTTCATGGGGATCGGCGTGGCGCTGTTCTTCATGCCGACCCTGAGCATCCTGCTCTCGGACCTGCCGCCCCAGCAGATCGCCGACGGCTCGGGCCTGGCGACGTTCCTGCGTACCCTGGGCGGCAGCTTCGCCGCCTCGCTGACCACCTGGATCTGGATTCGCCGGGCCGATCAGCACCATGCGTATCTGAGCGAGCACATCAGCACCTATGACCCGGCGACCCGGCATGCGCTGGAGACCCTGGGGGGCGCCAACGGGCAGAGTTACGCCCAGCTGGAGCAGATCCTCAATGGCCAGGCGTACATGATGTCGACGGTGGATTACTTCATGTTGATGACCTGGGTGTTCGCCGGGTTGATCCTGCTGGTGTGGTTCGCCAAGCCCCCGTTCAGCGCCAAGCCGGCGCCGGGGTCGGGGGGGCATTGAGGCGAGGGGCTGTTCGGGTGCGTGATGCCTGAATAGGTGAAGGGGCGGGTTTTGCGGGCCCGCAGGGCCCGCACATCAGCCACCCGAAGCCGTCAGCCTATCCACACCTTGCCGCACCGTCCCTACACCATCGCCAACCGTTGCTTGCGCGTCGGCGCCGGAAACGCCCGGTCGATCGCCGCCAGATCCTGCGCCTCTAGCACCAGCGTACCCGCCGCAGCATTGAGCCGCACGTGCACCGGGTCCACCGCCTTCGGAATGGCGATCACCCCATCCTCACGCGTCACCCACGCCAGGCTCACCTGCGCCGGTGTCACACCATGCCGCTCGGCGATCTGCGCCAGCACCGGGTGCCCCAGCAACTGGCCCGCCTGGGCCAAGGGGCAGTAGGCCATGGTCGGCAAATGCCGCGCCCGGCTCCAAGGCAGCAGGTCGAACTCGATCCCGCGCGCCACCGGGTTGTACAGCACCTGGTTGGTCGCGCAGTCCGGATTGTCCAACGCTTCCAGATCACCGACATCGAAGTTCGACACCCCCCAGAGGCCGATCTTGCCCTGCTCGCGCAACCGCTCGAAGGCCTCCACGGTCTCCTCCAGCGGGTAGCGGCCGCGCCAGTGCAGCAGGTAGAGGTCGATGTGCTCGGTGCCCAGCCGCCGCAGGCTGCGTTCGCAGGCCGCGGCCACGCCTTGGCGGCCGGCATTGTGCGGATAGACCTTGCTGACCAGGGTCACCTGGTCGCGACGCCCGGCGATGGCCTGGCCGACTACCGTCTCGGCGCCGCCTTCGGCGTACATCTCCGCCGTGTCGATCAAGGTCATGCCATACTCGATGCCCCGCTGCAGGGCGGTCACCTCGGCCGCGCGGCGGGCCGGGTCCTCGCCCATGTACCAGGTGCCCTGGCCGATCACCGGCACCGTCCGGCCGGCAAGCTTCACGTGACGCATGTCCACCTCCTGCAATCCTCTATTGGCGTGGCAGTGGACAGCACGATACGAACGATGCTCCCTTCAGCGGCCGCGACGGCGCGACACACGGGCCTCGATGTTCTTGCGCCCGATCAACAGGGCAGGGGTGTCCACCACCGGGTCGTCAGCCAGCCACTTGTACATCACCAGGCCATCGACCAGCCCCAGCCGGGCATGCCGGAACACCCGCGGCAGGCGTCCGACGGTGTCGAAGCCAAGCGTGGTCCACAGCGCCACCGCCACGTCGTTGGTGGCCACCACGCAGTTGAACTGCAAGGCCAGCAAGCCTTCCTGACGGGCCAGCTTCTGCGAGTGCTCGCACATCGCCCGAGCCACACCGCGGCCGCGCCCGGATTCGCAAACCATGTAGCCGCAGTTGCCGACGTGGGCACCAGGACCGGCGGCGTTGCGCTTGAGGTAGTAGCTGCCCAGCAGCTGGCCGTCCGCTTCGGCGACCAAGGTGCGCAGAGGCAGCTCGAGCCACAGCTGTCGGGCCTGCTCGAACGTCATCGCCGGGTCCAGGGCGTAGGTGTCGCCGGCGGCGACGATGGCCTGGAAGGTCGGCCAGAAGCGCACGAAGTCGTCCTCGGTCATGGGGCGGATATGGATCATGGGGGCTCCGTGGAGAGGTGAGCGTCGAGGGGGTGTCGCACCCAGGGCGTGCCTGCCGGTATGCCTGGGTGCGACACGCGAGTGGCCGGGGCTCAGTTGCCGGAAACGGTGCGGCCTTCGGAGAACGCCACCAGGCCATCGCCTTCCAGCCGGTAGCGGATCCACTCGTCCTGCGCCTTGGCACCGACCGCCTCGTAGAACCCGATCGCCGAGGTGTTCCAGTCCAGCACGCTCCACTCCAGACGGCCACAGCCATTGGCCACCGCTTCGCGGGCGATGTGTTGCAGCAGCGTGCGTCCGGCGCCGCCCCCGCGTTGCTCGGGCGTGACGTACAGGTCTTCCAGGTAGATGCCGTGACGGCCCAGCCAGGTGGAGTAGCTGTAGAAGTACACGGCGAAGCCGATCGCCTGGCCGTCGCGCTCGCAGATCAGGCTGCGCGTCGTAGCGCCTTCGTCGAACAACGTGCGCTCGATGTCAGCTTCGGTTGCGATCACTTCCTGGCGAGCGCGTTCGTACTCGGCCAGTTCGGTGATGAAGGACAGGATCTGCGCGGCGTCGGCGCGGCGGGCGGGGCGAATGGACAGGCTCATGGGTCAACTTCCTGGTTGGACAGCCTGCCATGGTAGCGACCCCCGTCACGCTTGCCGAGAGCAGAGGCGCACATTGGCGCGCATGGGGCAGGATTCGATCGGTACAGTGAAGTGTATGGCTTCGATAGCGGGCAGCTGTATGGGTCCGGCGCGTCTGGCGTCCAGTACGGTAGAACGACGCCAACTAAACGCTCTGGAACACGCCGCCATGCTCGATTCCTTCGACCTGCTCAGCGCCTTCGTGCTGTTCGCCTTCGTCTCCTCGATCACCCCGGGGCCCAACAACACCATGCTGTTGGCCTCAGGTGTCAACTTCGGCGTGCGTCGCTCGATCCCTCACGCTCTGGGGATCAGCCTGGGCTTCATGGTGCTGGTGCTGGCAGTGGGCTTCGGGTTGGGCGAGGTGTTCAAGGCCTGGCCACCGGCCTACACCGCCTTGCGTTTCGCGGGCGCCGCCTACCTGCTGTACCTGGCCTGGAAGATCGCCACCTCCGGGCCGATGGCCAACGACGCGCCAGGTGCCCGCAAACCCCTGAGCTTCCTCGGCGCGGCGGCCTTCCAGTGG
>JAQZAY010000436.1 GCA_029239415.1 Pseudomonas sp.
ACGGACTCTGCGCCGCGCCCGCCGATTCGCTGGCCGGGACAAACAGGCCGTCGGCGTCGTCGGCAAAGCCGCTGTCGAACTGGCCCAGGTAGTTGAACGTGATGCGCGGCACGGGCAGCGCCGCGAGGGTGCGACGCGTCGGCTCATCGCCCAGATAGCGCAACACGCCGAAGCCGAGGCCTTTGTCTGGGATCGCCCGCAGTTGCTCCTTGATCGCCTTGATCGAGCCTTCGGCGGTGGCCGTCGGGGTCAGGCGCACCGGGAACAGGCTGGTGAACCAACCGACGCTGCGGCTCAGGTCGACATCGTCGAACAGCGCCTCGCGGCCATGGCCCTCCAGTTGAATCAAGGTCGAGGCCTGGGAAGTCCAACGGCCCATCACCCGCGCCAGCGCGGTCAGCAGCAGGTCGTTGACCTGGGTGCGATAAGCCGCCGGCGCTTGCTGCAACAGGCGTCGCGTCTGGTTCTTGTCCAGCCGCGTCTGGACCTGGGCTGCGTGGCACCGGCGCAAATCGCCCTCTGGACGGTCGCAAGGCAAGTCATGACCAGCGCCTTGCAGTTGCTCCTGCCAATACTTGATCTGGGACTGCAACGGCGTGCTGCCGGCATGGGCCTGCAACCGTTGCGCCCAGGTCTGTGCAGCCGTGGTCTTGGCCGCCAACGTTGGCGCCTGGCCGGCCTGCAACTGCTCGTACGCCTGTTGCAGGTCCTCCAGCAGAACACGCCAGGACACGCCGTCCACCACCAAGTGATGGATCACCAGCAACAGCCGCTGGCTGCCGTCGGCCAGGCTCGCCAGTACCCCGCGCAGCAACGCGCCTTCTTGCAGCTCGAGGCTGCGCTGGGCTTGTTCGGCCAGGCGTTCGAGGGCCGGCGCATCGGCCACCTCGGCGGTCCACAACAGCGGCGAGCGTTGCCACAGGGCGCGCTGTTCGGCCAGGGTATTGTGGCGCGCGGTCCAGGTGCCCGCCTCGCAGACGAAGGCCAGGCGCAACGCGTCGTGATGCTCGACCAGAGCCTGCAGCGCCTGCTCCAGATGCCCGGTATCCACGGCTCGCATGCTCTTGAGCAGCACCGACTGGTTCCAGTGGTGGGGCTCGGCCATGGCCTGTTCGAAAAACAACTGCTGGAACGGCAGCAATACCGTCTGCCCGGTTACCGGGCCCTGATCGATGACCGGCCCGTTGTCTCCGGTGGTTACCACCCCGGCCAGGCCCTGGATGGTCTGGTGCAGGAACAGGTCCTTGGGACTGAAATGAATCCCGGCCTGACGGGCGCGGCTCACCACCTGGATGGAAATGATCGAATCGCCGCCCAGCTCGAAGAAGTTGTCGGTCCGCCCTACGCGCTCGCGGCCGAGCACGTTTTGCCAGATCGCGGCCAAGGTGTTTTCCACGGCGCTGAGCGGGGCACTGTAGCCCTTCGGGCTGGCGCTCGGTTCGGCCTTCGGCAGGGCCTTGCGCTCAAGCTTGCCGTTGGGGCTGACCGGCATTTTCTCCAGCCAGACCCAGTGTTGCGGCACCATGTAGTCGGGCAAGGACTGGCTCAGATGTTCCCTGAGGCGCACTTGCAGCGCCTGGCGAACGGCGTCATCGGCGCCCAGCAGCTCGGCGCGCGCCGGCACCACGTAGGCCACCAGCAACGTGCCGTCCTGGGCCAGGACCACGGTTTCGCGCACGGTGTCGTGTTCGGCCAGGCGCGCTTCGATTTCGCCCAACTCGATACGCAGGCCACGGATCTTCACTTGATGGTCCATTCGCCCGGCGTATTCGATCACGCCATCCGCCCGATAACGTGCCAGGTCGCCAGTGCGATACAAGCGCTGGCCATTGCCGAACGGCGCGGTGACGAACCGTTCGGCCGTCAACGCCGCGCGCCGATGGTAACCGCGCGCCAGCCCTTCGCCCGCCAGGTACAGCTCGCCGATCACCCCGACCGGCACCGGCGACAGCCCATCGTCGAGAATGTAGGTGCCGAGGTTGGCGATCGGCTGTCCGATCGGCACGCTGTCGCGGCCCTCCTCGACGCAAGTCCAGTGGGTTACGTCGATGGCCGCCTCGGTCGGGCCGTAGAGGTTGTACAGGCTGGCGTTCGGCAGTTTGGTGAACACTTGCTGCTGCGCATCCACCGGCAGCGCTTCACCGCTGCAGACGATCCGCTTGAGACTGGTGCACTCGGTCACGCGCGGGTCTTGCACGAATGCCTGGAGCATCGACGGCACGAAGTGCAGCGTGGTGATGCGCTGTGCCGTGATCAGCTCGATCAGTTGCGCCGGGTCACGATGGGCGCCCGGCGCGGCCACCACCAGCGTCGAACCGGTCAGTAGCGGCCAGAAGAATTCCCACACCGAGACGTCGAAACTGAACGGCGTTTTCTGCAGCACGCTGTCAGTCGCATCGAGGCCATAGGCCTGCTGCATCCAGCACAGCCGGTTGACCAGGGCGCAATGGCGATTGCCCGCGCCCTTGGGCTTGCCGGTGGAACCGGAGGTGTAGATCACGTAAGCCAGGTTTTCGCCGTGAACCTTGACCTCGGGATTCTCCTCACGACGGGCATACGGCTCCTCAACGGGCAGGTCCAGTAGCAGACTGCGCAGCCCTTGCGGAATCGGCAAAGAATCGAGCAGGTGTTGCTGGGTCAGCAGCAGACCGATGCCGCTGTCTTCGAACATATAGGCCAGGCGATCCTGCGGGTACTCAGGGTCCAACGGCACGTAGGCGCCACCGGCCTTGAGGATCGCCAACAGCCCGAGCACCATCTCCACGGAGCGTTCGACGGCGATGCCCACCAGCACATCGGGACCGACGCCGAGGTCGATCAAACGATGGGCCAAGCGGTTGGCCCGGGCGTTGAGTTCGCGGTAGCTCAGGCGCTGCTCGCCGAAGACCAATGCAGGCGCATCCGGGGTCCGGCGCACCTGTTCCTCGATCAGCGCCTGGACGCTGCGGTCGAGCGGGTATTGCCGGACCGTCGCGTTCCAGTCGATGAGCATGTGCCGACGCTCGTTCTCATCCAGCAGCGACCATTGCGCCACCGGGCGGTGCAGGTCCTGCACCAGGCTGCGCAACAGATTGAGCCAATGCCCGGCCATGCGTTCGATGGTCGCCGGCTCGAACAGATCGGTGGCATAGGTCAGGGCAGCGTGCAGGCCCTGGGGGCTGTCGACGGTG
>JAQZAY010000437.1 GCA_029239415.1 Pseudomonas sp.
CGCGACTGCGGCATGGCTACGGGTGT
The DNA here is from genome assembly GCA_029239415.1 of Pseudomonas sp. The sequence goes on from JAQZAY010000437.1 coordinate 27, forward strand.
AGGAGCGGCCCCTGTGCCGCGATCGGGCCCGCCAGGGCCCGCATTACCGGCACCGTCAACCTGCCAGGCCACCGCCATCCCTGTGGGAGCCGGCTTGCCGGCGATAACGGCGGCACCGGCCCAGCCGAGGGCGACTAGACCCGGAACTCGCTGACCAACGTCTGCAGCCGCGCGCCCAGTCGGGCCAGTTCGATGCTCGACGCGGCCGTCTCGTTGCTGGCCGTGGCGGTCTGCTCCGACACGTCGCGTACGTTCAGCACGCTGCGGCTGATTTCTTCCGCCACCACGCCCTGCTGCTCGGCAGCAGCGGCGATCTGCTGGTTCATCGCCTGGATGCTGGCCACGGTCCCGGTGATGCTGCTCAGGGAGACACCGGCCTTGCGCGCCAGCTCGACGCTGCTGTCGGTCAGGCGCGTGCTGTCGAGCATCACCGTGGCCACTTCCTGGGTACCGTCCTGCAAACTGGCGATCAGCGCTTCGATCTCTTCGGTCGATTGCTGGGTGCGCTGGGCCAGCCCACGGACTTCATCGGCCACCACCGCGAACCCACGCCCGGCCTCGCCCGCACGGGCGGCCTCGATGGCTGCGTTGAGGGCCAGCAGGTTGGTCTGCTGGGCCACCGACTTGATCACGTCCATCACGCTGCCGATGCGCTGGCTCTCCTGCTGCAGGTTGCCCATGGCGGCGCTGGAGCGGTGCACTTCTTCGGCCAGGCGCTCGATCTGGGCGATGGCCTCGTTGACCACGCGATCACCGCTCTTGGCCTCGTCGTCGGCCTGGGTCGCGGCACGCGAGGCGGCTTCGGCGTTGCGCGCCACTTCCTGCACGGTGGCCGCCATTTCGTGCATGGCCGTGGCCACCTGGTCGGTCTCGACCTTCTGGCTGTTGGCGCCACTGCTGGTCTGCTCGGTCACTGCCGACAATTCTTCGGCCGCGCTGGTCAACTGGGAGACGCCTTCACGGATACCCCCGATCAGCTCGCGCAGCGTCGTGCCCATGCGCGCGATGCCTTGTTGCAGCTCGCCCAGCTCGTCGCGACGGGTGATTCGCACGTCGTGGGTCAGGTCGCCCTGGGCGATGCGCTCGACCACCTGCAAGGTCTCGCGCAGCGGACGGGTGATCTGGCGGGTGATGATCACGGCCGCGGCAATGCCGACCAGCAGGGCCAGCAAGGTCGCGGTGATCTGCCAGGTACGCGCGGTGGTGCTCTCGGCGTCACGACGGTCGAGCTGGATCTGGTACAGCGCCTCGCTGCTTTTGACGATGTCCGCGCCCTGCACGGTCATTTCCTGGCGGGCTTCCTTGACCTGAGCCATGGCATCACGCCACTGACGGACCGCCTCGCGGTAGGCCGATGTCGCGGTTTCCAGCGCCTGGACGCGGGTCGCCTCGCCGGGCACGCGCGCGCCCAGGCCAGCGACCTGCGCCAACACGGCCTCGATCTGACGCAGCGCGGTCTGCTCGCTGGCGTCGGTGGGGTTGGCCACATAGCCTCGGGTATCGACCTGCGATTGCAGCAATTGCTGTTCGGTGGTGCTGACGGCCTGGTAGTACGCCAGACGTGTGCCGTCGTCCACGGCACGGGCCAGGACCTGGGTGCGCATCGCTTCCAGGGTGTCACGGGCCTGGCCGATGGTGCGGATCATGTCACCGCGCGCGGCCGTGGCCTGCTTGTAGCCTGTGCGCATCTTGTCCAGCGAGACACGGTAGTCGCTGATCGACTGCGCCTGCTTGCGCAGCAGCGCGACGTTTTCCGGGCTCTTGAAGGTCGACAGCAGTTTCTGCTGCTGTGCGCTGAAGGCATCGAGCTTGGGCACGATAGCCTGGGCGGCGGCATCGTCGCCATTGGTCAACATGTACTGCAGGCGCACGACCCGCAGGTTGGTCAGGTCGCTGTTGAGCTGGGTGATGTCGCTCATCCAGTTACTGCGGTCGATCAGGCCGGACAAGCTCATCCAGCCGGTCAGGGCCAGCAGGCCCGTCAGTAGAAGCACCAGGCCGAAGCCCAGTCCCAGTTTGAGATTGATGCCGATGTTGGCAAACCAAGCGTTCATGCACGCGCTCCCGAGAGATCCTTTGGGGTGAAAATCCACGGGTTTTGTTCTTTTGTTTGGTCACCCGCCGTTCGTGCAGGGTGTATCGGCCAGGTTGGCCAGAGCTGAAACGCTTTTTCGGCGTCATTTCGCTCAGGCCGCCCTGGTCGACGGCGGGCGCTTGGAGGGGGGCGTTACAGCTGTCGTGCGTTGAAGGTATCGCAGCGCTCTACGTCGCCGTTCTCGAAGCCGGCCTTGAACCAGCGCACGCGCTGCGCGGAGGTACCGTGGGTGAACGAGTCCGGCACGACACGGCCCTGGCCTTGTTGCTGCAGACGATCGTCACCGATGGCGTTGGCGGCGTTGAGGGCTTCTTCCACATCGCCCGGCTCCAGCCAGTTCAGGCGCTTTTGCGCCTGATAGGCCCAGACCCCGGCGAAGCAGTCGGCTTGCAGTTCCTGGCGAACCAGCAGGCCGTTGGCGCCCTCGAGCTTCTGCCCACGCTGGCGTGCGGCATCGACCTGATCCGAGATGCCCATCAACGTCTGCACATGGTGGCCGATCTCGTGGGCGATCACGTAGGCCTGGGCGAAGTCACCTGCTGCGGCGAAGCGGGTTTCCATCTCGCGGAAGAAGCTGGTGTCCAGGTAGACGCGCTGGTCGGCCGGGCAATAGAACGGGCCGACCGCCGAGGAGGCGAAGCCGCAGGCCGACTGGATCTGGCCGTTGAACAGCACCAGCTTGGGCTCCCGGTACTGGCTGCCGCTTTGGGCGAACAGCGCCTTCCAGGTGTCTTCGGTGTCGCCGAGGATGGCGCTGACGAACGCGGCCTGCTGATCGTTGGCCGGTGGCGCCTTGGTGTCGCCCTGGGTCGCGACCGGCGCCTGGCTGCCCTGTCCGGTCAGTTCGCCGAGCAGGCGCAACGGGTCCTGGCCGGTGAGCCAGCCGATCCCCACGATCAGCAGGATGGCGCCCAGCCCGAGGCCCTTGCCGCCGCCGAAGCGCATGCCGCCACCGCCGCCGCTGCCGCGTGCGTCCACCACGTTGTCACTGCGTCGGCCTTTTCGCCAATCCATGTCGGTTCTCCAGGGCGTTTCGATCGTATCGAGG
>JAQZAY010000438.1 GCA_029239415.1 Pseudomonas sp.
CGGCATCATGCCCATCGAAATGACCCTGGACCACGCCGGCGTGATGAGCGCCACGGTGGCCGACAATGCCCTGCTGCTCGAAGTGCTCGCCGGTGCCGATGGCCTGGATCCGCGCCAGGATCGACAGATGCCAGTGCAGGCCTACACCCAGGCGCTCGGCGCGGGTGTTTCGGGGCTGCGCATCGGTGTGGTCCGTGAGGGCTTCGGCCACGCCAATTCCGAAGCCGACGTCGACGCCGCGGTGCGCCGGGCGGCCGGCTTGTTCGCCGAATGGGGTGCGCAGGTGGAAGAGGTTTCCATCCCCCTGCACGCGCTGGGTCATGCCATCTGGACGCCGATTGCCGTGGAAGGCACCACGCAGCTGCTGCGCGGCTACAATTACGGCTCCAACTGGAAGGGCTTGTACGTGGAGAGCCTGATGCGCGCGCAACAAGACTGGCAGCAGCAGGCCGACGCGTTCCCCCATGACCTGAAGACCTGCCTGCTGGCAGGCCACTATGCCCACCAGCGATTCGGCGGCCAGTACTACGCCCGGGCACAGAACGCCGCGCGGCAGCTGCGCGCCGCCTACGACGAGCAGTTCGCCCGCTACGACCTGCTGCTCATGCCGACCGTGCCACTCAAGGCGCCGAAACTGCCGGCCGCCGATGCCACGCCCGCGACCTGGGTCACCCGCGCCCTGGAAATGAACGCCAACACCGCCCCGTTCGATGTCACCGGCCACCCGGCCATGTCCATTCCCTGCGGGCTGGCGGCAGGGTTGCCGGTGGGCCTGATGCTCATCGCCCGCGACTACCATGAGGCAACCCTCTACCAGGCCGCGCACCACTTCGAACAGCACATCGACTGGGAAAGCCTGACCTCATGAAAGGCGACGATTACAAGGTAGGCCTGCTGTTCTCCCGCGCCAGCCTCACGGCGGCGTCGGAAACCGCGCAGGCCAACGCCACCCACCTGGCCATCGCCGAGGTCACCGACAGCGGCGGGATCAACGGCCGCCGCGTGACCGCGATCGATGGTGACCCCGGCGCCGATCCGAACGATTACCGCGACAGCGCGCTGCACCTGTGCGACCACCATCAGGTGCAGGTGCTGTTCGGCACGCACATGTCGAGCACGCGCAAGGTCGTGCTGCCGGTGGTCGAAAGCCGTCGGCGCTTGCTGTTCTATCCAACGCTGTACGAAGGGTTCGAATACTCGCCGTACTGCTTCTACACCGGCTCGGCGCCCAACCAGAACTCGCTGCAACTGGCCCGCTACGTCCTGCAGACCTATGGCGGGCGCGTGCTGTTCGTAGGCGGTTCGTATGTCTACCCCTACGAATCGAACCGCATCATGCGCGAGCTGTTCGAGCAGGCGGGCGGCGAGATCGTCGACGAGATCTACCTGCCGTTCCACGCCACCGCCGAGGACTTCGAACGGGTCATGCAGCGGGTGCGCGAGACCGCACCCGACGCCATCTATTCGACCATCGTCGGCAGCGACATTCCCTCGCTGCACCGGGCCTACCGCCAGGCGGGCTTCGATCCTGCACGCGTGCCCATCGTCAGCCTGGCCACCAACGAGGTCGACGTGCAGGCCATGACCGACGAAGAAGCCGAAGGCCACATCTCGGCCGCACCGTGGTTCTCGACGTTGCAGACGCCCGCCAGCCAGGCGTTCGTCAGCCGCTATCGCGCGCGCTTCGGCGAAGGTGCAGCCATCACTGCCGGCGCCGAGGCGGCCTATTTCCAGGTGCACCTGTTCGCCCAGGCCGCGCGCCGCGCCGCCGACGATTCGGTGCAGGCCCTGCGCGAGACCCTTGCCGGCGCTCGTTTCGATGCGCCTCAGGGCACGGTGCAGATCGACCCGCAGACCCAGCACACCTGGCTGTGGCCGCGCATTGCCCGGCTCGACGACCGACGCCAGTTCCAACTGGTCCTGGAGAGCGCCGAAGCGGTGCCGCCAAGCCCCTACATGGTCGACTACCAGATGGACGCACAGCCATGAGCTGCCGGAGGCCGAGATGACCAGCGCGCCGTCCCTGCTGCGCGAACTCAAGGGCCTGCGCGTGCTGGTGGTTCACCCCCAGGACGGTGAGGCCCGCATCGTCCTCGACCAGTTGCAGCGCATCGGCTGCATCGTCGAACAGCGCTGGCCGGTGCCCACGACGTTGCCCGAAGCGGTCGACGTGGTGCTGCTGGCCGTGGAACTGAGCCAGCGCAGCAACACGCAGACGCTAGTGGAAAGCCTGAGCGAACAGGCGCCGCCGATCATCGCCGTGGTCGGCTACGAGAACCCGTCGATGCTGCAACTGGTGCTGGAAACGCAACCGGCGGCGGTCATCGAACGGCCCTTGCGGCCGTTCGGTCTGTTGACCCAGTTGCTGATGGCGCGCGCCGCCTGGCGGGCGCGCATCGACATGCTCGCCGAGCTGCGCAAGCTGCAAAGCCGGCAACCGGCGGTGTCGAAGATCTCCATGGCCAAGGCGCTGTTGATGGCCCGCCATCGCCTCGGCGAAAACGATGCCCACCGGCGCCTGCAACGCGAAGCCATGACGCGCCGGACCAGCATGGAAGCCATCGCCCAGCAGATCATCGATGCCGATCCACCGGCCGAACCCGAACAGCCGCCGCCCCAGCCAGGTACGGAAAACAGCTCCCCCCCATGACAAGAATACGAGGTTAACCCCATGCAAGGATTCACCTTCAGCAGCACTGCCCACCTCATCTGCGCCACCGGCAGCGCCGCCGGCCTGGCCGAACAATGCGCCAGCCGCGGCGCCCGGCGTGTATTGCTGGTCACCGACGCCGGTATCCTCAAGCACGGCCTGCTCGACAGCGTGCTGCCGGGCTTCGCCAGCGCCGGCATCGAATGCGCGGTGTACAGCGATGTGCTCGCCGACCCGGCGGAAGCGTTGGTGCTGGCCGCCACCGAACAGGCACGGGGCATGAACGCCGACCTGATCGTCGGCTTCGGCGGCGGCAGCTCCATGGACACCGCCAAGCTGGTCGCCTACCTGGCGCACCCCGCACAGCAACAGGGCCTGAGCGACATCTACGGCGTGAACCAGGCCACCGGCCCGCGCCTGCCGTTGATTCAGGTGCCCACCACCGCAGGCACCGGATCGGAAGTCACGCCCATCTCCATCGTCACCACCGCCACCGGCAAATCCGGCGT
>JAQZAY010000061.1 GCA_029239415.1 Pseudomonas sp.
GGATACGCAGGCCTTCACCGACGATATCCGCCACGCACATGCGCGGGCTGAGGCTGCCGAAGGGATCCTGGAACACTACCTGCATTTGTCGACGCAGCGGCCGCACGTCTTTCTGGTTCAGGCCTTGCAGCGACTGACCGTGGAAGCGGATACCGCCCTGGCTCGAGATCAACCGCAGGATGGCCAGTCCCAACGTCGATTTGCCAGAGCCACTTTCGCCGACAATGCCCAGCGTCTGTCCCTGGGGCAGGCTGAAGCGGATGCCATCGACGGCCTTGACGTGGTCCACGGTACGGCGCAACAGGCCTTTCTTGATCGGGAACCACACGCGCAGGTCATCCACCTCCAGCAACGGCGCGCCCACCGGGTTGGCGGCAGGCTGGCCGCTGGGCTCGGCGCCGATGAGCATCTGCGTGTAGCGATGCTGCGGGTCGCGGAACAGCGTTTGGCAGTCGGCCTGCTCGACGATCTGCCCGCGCTGCATCACACAGACCCTATGGGCCACGCGCTTGACCAGGTTCAGGTCATGGCTGATCAGCAGCAACGACATGCCCAGGCGCGCCTGCAGCGACTTGAGCAGGTCGAGGATCTTGAGCTGGACGGTCACGTCGAGTGCGGTGGTCGGTTCGTCGGCGATCAGCAGCTCAGGCTCGTTGGCCAGGGCCATGGCGATCATCACCCGCTGGCGCTGGCCGCCGGAAAGCTCGTGGGGCAGGGCCTTGAGGCGCTTGCGTGGCTCGGGGATGCCGACCAGCTCGAGCAGCTCCAGGGTGCGCGCAGTGGCTTGCTTGCCGGTCAGGCCTTTGTGCAGCAGGAGAATCTCGTTGATCTGCTTCTCGATGTTGTGCAGCGGATTGAGCGAGGTCATCGGCTCCTGGAAGATCATCGCGATGCGATTGCCGCGGATGCGCTGCATGGGCTTTTCACCCAGGCTCAGCAGGTCTTTCCCGGCATAGTGGATGCTGCCGCTGGGATGACGGGCCAGGGGGTAGGGCAGCAGGCGCAGGATCGAGTGGGCGGTGACCGACTTGCCCGAGCCGCTCTCGCCGACCAGGGCCAGGGTCTCGCCCTTGCGGATGTCGAAGCTGATGCCCTCGACCACCCGCTGCACCTGGTCGCCGCTGACGAACTCGACCGCCAGGTCGCGGACTTCCATCAAGTTCTGCTCGTTCATCTCATTTCCTCGGGTCGAAGGCATCGCGGGCGGATTCACCGACGAACACCAGCAGGCTCAGCATCAGTGCCAGCACGGCGAAGGCGCTGATCCCCAGCCAGGGCGCCTGCAGGTTGGACTTGCCCTGGGCCACCAGCTCGCCCAGCGAAGGCGCCCCGGGTGGCAGGCCGAAGCCGAGGAAGTCCAGCGCGGTGAGGGTGCCAATGGCGCCCGTGAGGATGAAGGGCATGAACGTCAGAGTCGAGATCATCGCATTGGGCAGGATGTGCCGGTACATGATCGCGCCATTGGTCATGCCCAGGGCGCGGGCAGCACGCACGTATTCCAGGTTGCGGCCCCGCAGGAACTCGGCGCGCACCACATCCACCAGGCTCATCCAGCTGAACAACAGCATGATTCCCAGCAGCCACCAGAAGTTTGGCTGGACGAAGCTTGCCAGAATGATCAGCAGGTACAGCACCGGCAACCCGGACCAGACCTCGAGGAAGCGCTGGCCGATCAGGTCGACCCAGCCGCCGTAGAACCCCTGCAGGGCGCCGGCGATCACACCGATGATCGAACTGAGCACGGTCAGGGTCAGGGCAAACAGCACCGACACCCGGAAGCCGTAGATCACCCGTGCCATCACGTCACGTCCCTGGTCGTCGGTGCCCAGCCAGTTGTCCGCCGAGGGCGGGGCAGGGGCCGGGACCTTGAGGTCGTAGTTGATGCTCTGGTAGCTGAAGCGGATTGGCGCCCACAGCACCCAGCTGTCCTTGGCCGCGAGCAGCTCATGGATGTAGGGACTCTTGTAGTTGGCTTCCAGCGGGAACTCCCCGCCGAAGGTGGTCTCGGGGTAGCGCTTGAACGCCGGGAAGTACCACTGGTTGTCGAAGCGCACGGCGATCGGCTTGTCGTTGGCGACGAGCTCCGCGCCCAGGCTCAGGCCGAACAGGATCAGGAACAGCCACAATGACCACCAGCCACGGCGGTTGGCCTTGAAGCGCTCGAAGCGCCGACGGTTCAGGGGGGACAAGGCCATGTCAGTGCTCCCGGCTGGCGAAGTCGATGCGAGGATCGACCAGGGTATAGGTCAGGTCGCCGATCAGTTTCACCACCAGCCCCACGAGGGTGAAGATGAACAGGGTGCCGAAGACCACCGGGTAGTCGCGGTTGATCGCGGCTTCAAAGCTCATCAGGCCCAGGCCGTCGAGGGAGAAGATCACCTCGATCAGCAGCGATCCGGTAAAGAAGATGCCGATGAACGCTGAGGGAAAGCCAGCGATGATCAGCAGCATGGCGTTGCGGAACACATGCCCGTAGAGCACCCGCTGACGGCTGAGGCCCTTGGCCTTGGCGGTGACCACGTACTGCTTGTTGATCTCGTCGAGAAAGCTGTTCTTGGTCAGCAGGGTCATGGTGGCGAAGTTGCCGATCACCAGTGCCGTGATGGGCAGTACCAGGTGCCAGAAGTAGTCGAGCACCTTGCCGGCGATCGACAGTTCGTCGAAGTTGTTGGAGGTCAGGCCGCGCAACGGGAACCAGTCGAGGTAGCTGCCGCCCGCGAACACCACGATCAGCAGGATGGCGAAGAGGAAGGCGGGGATGGCATAGCCGACGATGATCGCCGAGCTGGTCCATATGTCGAAATGACTGCCGTGGCGCACCGCCTTGGCAATCCCCAGGGGGATCGACACCAGATACATGATCAAGGTGCTCCAGAGCCCGAGCGAGATCGAGACCGGCATTTTTTCGGCGATCAGGTCGATGACCTTGGCGTCACGGAAGAAGCTGTCGCCGAAATCGAGCTGGGCATAGTTCTTGACCATGATCCAGAGACGCTCGGGCGCCGATTTGTCGAAGCCGTACATGTGCTCGATCTCGGCAATCAGAGCCGGGTCCAGGCCCTGTGCGCCGCGGTAGTTGGAGCCGGCCACGGACACTTCCGCGCCACCGCCGGCGATACGGCTGGTGGCGCCCTCGAAGCCTTCGAGCTTGGCGATCATCTGCTCCACGGGTCCGCCAGGCGCGGCCTGGACGATGATGAAGTTGATGATCAGGATGCCGAACAGAGTCGGGATGATCAGCAGCAGGCGCCGCAGGATATAGGCGAGCATGTCAGTTCGCCCCATCCTGCTGGCGGTCTGGCGACTGCGGGTTCGTGGCCGCAGTCGCCTGGGGCTTGATCCACCAGGTGTCGATGCCAACGTCGTACTTGGGCGAGACGTCGGGGTGGCCGATGTGGTTCCAGTAGGCCACGCGCCAGGTCTTGATGTGCCAGTTGGGAATCACGTAGTAGCCCCACAGCAGTACTCGATCGAGGGCGCGCGCATGGTTGACCAGGCTCTGGCGTGAGTTGGCATTGATGAGGTTCTCGACCAGTTGGTCGATGGCCGGGTCGCGCAGGCCGATGAAGTTGCGGCTGCCCGGGTTGTCCGCCGCGCCGCTGGTCCAGAACTCGCGTTGTTCGTTGCCAGGGGAGTTGGACTGCGGGAAACCGTTGACGATCATGTCGAAGTCGCGCGAACGCAAGCGGTTGATGTACTGGGGGACTTCGACGCGGCGCAGGTTCAGCTCGATGCCAAGGTCGGCCAGGTTGCGCTTGAACGGCAGCAGGACCCGCTCGAACTCGGTCTGGGCGAGCAGGAACTCGATGGATACCGGATTGCCCTGGGCGTCGACCATCTTGTCGTCGACGATCTTCCAGCCGGCTTCCTGCAACAGCCTGTAGGCCTTGCGCTGCTGCTCGCGAATGATGCCGCTTGCGTCGCTGACCGGGTTCTTGAAGGCCTCGGTGAAGACTTGCTCTGGGATCTTGCCGCGCAGAGGCTCGAGTATCTTCAGTTCGTCTGGCGAAGGCAGGCCGCTGGCTGCCATCTCGGAGTTGTCGAAGTAGCTGCCGGTGCGGGTATAGGCACCATTGAACAGCTGCTTGTTGGTCCACTCGAAGTCCAGCATCAGGCTCAATGCCTGGCGCACCCGGACATCCTGGAAAACCGGGCGGCGCAGGTTGAAGATGAAGCCTTGCATGCCGGACGGGTTGCCATTGGGCAGTTCTTCCTTGATCAGCCGGCCTTCACGCACGGCCGGTACGTTGTAGGCAGTGGCCCAGTTCTTCGCTGCCATTTCGAGCATGTAGTCGAACTGCCCGGCCTTGAGGGCCTCGAGGGCGACGGTATTGTCGCGGTAGTAATCGAACGTCATGGCGTCGAAGTTGTATAAGCCGCGGTTGATCGGCAGGTCCTTTGCCCAGTAGTCCTTGACGCGCTCGTAGCGTACCGAGCGACCTGCCTTGACCTGCGTGACCTTGTAGGGGCCGCTGCCCAGCGGGATTTCCAGGTTGCCGCGGGTAAAGTCGCGATTTTCGTACCAGTGCTTGGGCAATACCGGCAACTGGCCAAGGATCAGCGGCAGCTCGCGGTTGTTGGTGTGCTTGAAGCGGAAGAGCACCTGCAGCGGATTCTCGGCGACCACTTCGGCCACGTCGCCATAATACACGCGGTACAGCGGCGCACCCTTGCTGACCAGGGTGTTGAATGTCCAGACCACGTCGTCCGCACGCATCGGATGGCCATCGTGGAAGCGCGCCTCGGGGCGCAGGTAGAAACGCACCCAGCTGTTGTCCGGCGCCTTCTCGATCTTGCCGGCGACCAGGCCGTACTCGGTGAACGGTTCGTCCAGGCTCTGGCGCATCAGCGTGTCGTAGATAGCGCTGACGTTCTCGGCCGCTACCCCTTTGTTGATGAACGGATTGAGGCTGTCGAAACCGCCAAAGCTCGATTGACGGAAAGTCCCGCCCTTGGGCGCGTCCGGATTGACGTAGTCGAAATGCTTGAAGTCGGCCGGGTAACGGGGTGGCTCGTCGTAGAGGGTCAGGGCATGCTGCGGCGCGGCCGTTGCGCAGAAGCTCAGGCAGGCGAGCAAAAGGCTGCCTGCCAGACGGTGCAGGCGGTGCGTTGGCATCATTGGGGGAGCTCCGAAGTCTTGAGCCACCAGCTGTTCAGGCCCAGGGTATAGGGCGGCGTGGCGACGAAGGCGAACCGGTTGCGGTAGGCCAGGCGATGATTGTCGAGATACCAGTTGGGAATCATGTAGTAATGCCAGGACAGCACCCGGTCCAAGGCGCGGGCAGCGGCCACCTGATCGTCGCGGCTGCGGGCGGCGAGAAGCGTGTCGAGCAGGTGGTCGACCACGGGGTCCTTGATGCCTGCGTAGTTCTTGCTGCCCTTGACCTGGGCCTGGCTCGAGTGAAAGTACAGCCATTGCTCCAGGCCAGGGCTGAGGGTCTGGCTCAGGGTCATCAGAATCATGTCGAAGTCGAATTGGTCCAGGCGTTGTTTGTACTGGGCACGGTCGACAGTGCGCAGGCGCGCGTCGATGCCGATGCTGGCGAGGTTTTCGACAAAAGGCTGCAGGATACGTTCGAGGTTCGGATTGACCAGCAGCAGCTCCATTCGAAACGGCCTGCCCTGGCTGTCCTGCAGGCGCTGGCCCTGCAGGGTCCAGCCCGCTTCGGCCAGCAGGGCCAGGGCCTGGCGCAGGTTCTGCCGGCCAACGCCGCGACCGTCGGTGTGGCTGACCCGATAGGGCTCGGTGAACAGCGCCGCAGGCAGGTCCTCGCGATAAGGCGCCAGCAGCAGCCATTCCTTGCCGACCGGCAGGCCGCTGGCGGTGAACTCGCTGTTGGGGTAATAGCTGGTCGAGCGCTTGTAGGCGCCGCTGAACAACGCACGGTTGGCCCACTCGAAGTCGAGCATCAGGCCCAGGGCCTGGCGCACGCGCACATCGCTGAAGTTGGCCCGGCGACTGTTCATGAACAGGCCCTGGGTCTGGGTCGGGATGCGATGCGGGATCTGCGCCTTGATCACCTGGCCGCGGCGCACCGCTGGAAAGTTGTAGCTGTTGGCCCAGTTCTTGGCCTGGTGTTCGATATAGATGTCGAACTCATTGGCCTTGAAGGCTTCGAAGGCCACGGTACTGTCCCGGTAGAACTCGAACTCGACGCGGTCGAAGTTGTACTTGCCGCGGTTGACGGCCAGGTCGCGGCCCCAGTAGTTCTTCACCCGCTCGAACACCAGACTGCGGCCTGGCTGTACCTGGGTGATGCGATACGGGCCGCTGCCCAGCGGAGGCTCGAAGGTAGTGGCCTTGAAGTCACGGCCTTGCCAGTAGTGCCTGGGCAGTACTGGCATCTCGCCCAGGCGCAGGATCAGCAGCGGGTTGCCGGCGCGCTTGAAGACAAAGCGAATGCGCAATGGTCCGAGGATGTCGACCCGTTTCACTTCCTGCAGGCTGGTGCGGTAGATCGGGTGGCCGTCCTTGAGCAGCGTGCGGTAGGAGAAGGCCACGTCGGCCGAGGTGATCGGCTTGCCGTCATGAAAGTGCGCCTCGGGGCGCAGGTTGAACACCACCCAGCTGCGGTCCTCACTGTATTCGACGGTTCGCGCGATCAGCCCGTAGCTGGAGGTGGGTTCGTCGCCCGAGGGATCGTACTGCCCGGTCCCGACCATCAGCGGCTCGTTGAGTTCGTTGACCCCGTACTGCAGGAAATTGGGCGTGGTGACTGGGCTGCTGCCCTTGAAGGTATACGGGTTCAGGGTGTCGAAGGTGCCAAATGCCATGGCCCGCAAGGTGCCGCCCTTGGGCGCGTGCGGGTTGACCCAGTCGAAATGGGTAAATGTGGCCGGGTACTTGAGCGTGCCGAACTGGGCGTAACCGTGGCTTTCGCTGATCGTTGCGCCTGCGGGAAAGCTCAAGGCCAGGCTGAATGTCAGCAACAGGAGGGGACGTATCAAGTCTGTTATCCGATCCAGGCGGCTTGGGCTTGTCGCCGGTACAGTAACAGCTTGTCTTGGATGGAAAAAGAGCTGAAAGGCGCATGGCGAATCGTGCGCTTGGGCCTTGTGGCGCCGCGGAGATCGAGCGCCGCCCGCGCGGCGCTTCGCGGCTAAAGCCGCTCCCGCATTTGTTGCATCGTGCCATGGCCTGTTGGGTCTGGGTTGGCAGCCTGGTTCGTGGCGGAAGATGTGTGGGAGCGGTGTGCCTGGCGGGGCGGGATCAGTGGCCGACGTATACCGTCAGCGTCTGCCCGGGCTTGAGCGCATGGCCGCTGCGCGGGTTCCAGCGCTTGAGGTGCTTCATCTCGACATTGAAGCGCTTGGCCACCAGGTACAGGGAGTCACCCTTGCGAACCTTGTACTGGGTCGAGCGCTGCTTGTCGGCGGCAAGCTTGCGCGCGCTGGCGCTGGTGGGGGCCGAGCCGCCGCGCAAGGCGAGCACCTGGCCGGTCTTGAGGCGCGAACCGGAGATGCGGTTCCAGCGTTGCAGCTCCTTGACCGACACCCGATTGGCGCGGGCGATGCTGCCCAGGTTGTCGCCGCGCTTGACCCGGTAGCTGCGGCTGCTGGCGACAGGGGCCGATGCTTCGGCCAGGGCTGACTCGAAGACTGCCTTCTTGGGCTGCAGGGCCAGCAGCTGTTCAGGCTTGAGGTTGGACAGGCTGTCGGTCAGCAATTGCGCCTTGGCGGTAGGCACCAGGAGCTGCTTGGGACCGTCGACGGTCATGCGTTTCTTGAAGGCCGGGTTGAGCTGGATCAACTCGTCTTCGTCGATGCCGGAGAACGCCGCCACGCGGGACAGGTCCAGGCGTTCGTTGATGGCAACTGCTTCGAAGTAGGGCTCGTTGGCCACCGGGCTCAGGTTGACCCCATAGGCTTGGGGCGTCAGTACAACCTGCGACAGGGCCAGCAGCTTGGGCACGTAGTTGCGGGTTTCCTGGGGCAGGGGAAGGTTCCAGAAGTCGGTGGGCAGGCCGAGTTTCTCGTTGCGTTCGATGGCGCGGCTGACCGTGCCCTCGCCGGCGTTGTAGGCGGCCATGGCCAGCAGCCAGTCACCATTGAACATGTCGTGCAGGCGCGACAGGTAGTCCAGCGCGGCGTTGGTCGATGCAGTGATGTCGCGACGGCCGTCGTAGAAGTTGGTCTGGCGCAGGTTGAAATGACGCCCGGTGGACGGGATGAACTGCCACAGACCGACCGCGTGGGCCCGCGAATAGGCCATCGGGTTGTAGGCGCTTTCGATCGCTGGCAGCAGCGCGAGCTCCAGGGGCATGTCGCGTTCTTCGAGTCGCTCGACGATGTAGTGCAGGTAGAGGCTGCCCCGCTCGCCGGCGGTCTCCAGGAAAGAGGGATTGCTGGCGAACCACAGGCGCTGCTGCTCGATACGCGGGTTGACACCGATCACGTCCTGCAGGGCAAAGCCCTGGCGCATGCGTTCCCAGACGTCCTGCGGGGCCTGTTCGACCGGCTTCACGGCGACGAGCGCAGGCTTGGGCTTGATTCGCGCTTGAGGCTTGTGCGCGCGAACGCTGTCGGTTTCGTCGATCCGAGAGGTGCTCTGGCAGCCCACCAGAGTGGCGGCCAAGGCTAGCACGCTGGCCTGGGCCAGGCGCGTCAGGGCGACGGAATGAGCGATCTTGCGGCTACGGGAAGGCATCGGCTTGGACAGTCATCCGGGCAAAAAGTTGGGGGATTCTAGGAACCACCCCTTGCCTGGTCAACCTTTGACCGACGCTTTCGATATATCTTGCGCTTATCTGAAACCGTCTTTCCAGAGCCTCAACGCAGCAAAGACAGCCTCGTCACCCTCGTTTGCCTGCCCACTCCACTCGTCTACTTTTTGTTTAACGGATGTTTCAGCGATACGCAAGAATGGATTGGTGAGGCGTTCCAGTGCCATGTTCGAAGGCAACGTGATGCGATCGTCGGCACGCAGTCGGGTAACATCCTCGAAGCGCTGGGTGACGCTCGGGTTCTGCGGCTCGACGGCGCAGGCGAAGCGCAGGTTGCCCAGGGTGTATTCGTGGGCGCAGTAGATCAGTGTCTCGCCAGCCAGGGCCGCCAGGCGTTCGAGGGAATGGTGCATCTGCGCGGGCGTGCCTTCGAACAGGCGCCCGCAACCGGCGGCGAACAGGGTGTCACCCGGGAACAGCAACGGGACCGGCGCCTGCGCGGCGTAGTAGGCGATATGGCCAAGCGTATGCCCGGGCACTGCCATCACCTGCAGGTCAAGGCCCAGCACGCGCACCTGCTGGCCGTCTTCAAGGGCCAGGTCGCGTGCGGGGATGCGCTCGCTGGCAGGCCCGCACACCCGCGCTCCGGTGGCCTGCTTGAGGGCTTCGACGCCGCCGACATGGTCATGGTGATGGTGGGTGACGAGGATGTCATCCAGCACCCAGCCCGGGTTGGCCTGCAGCCATGCCAGCACCGGCGCGGCATCGCCCGGATCGACCACCGCGCAGTGGCGTTTGGCAGTATCCTGTAACAACCATATGTAGTTGTCCGAGAAAGCGGTCAAGGCATCGATCTGTATCATGGTGCGAATCGCCAAAGCGTGGGACATGAAGGTATCTTAGCCGCGATGGCGCGGGCAGAGAACCTTCGAGGAGAGCTCAATGACCGATAAAGCCTTTGCCCAGGCCGATCCCGACTGGGTCGAACTGATCAGCCTGGCCCGTGACTGGTTCGACGGGCCGCTGGGCCGGTTGATGCTGCAGGAGGAGCACAAGCTGCTCGAAGAGGAGCTCGCGCGCTATTTCGGGGGGTTCCTGGTGAACTACGGGCCTTGCGCCGAGGCGCCGCCCGCCGCCCCGAAGGTGCAGCGCAACGTGCGTCTCGGCGCACCGCTGCCAGGCGTGGAGATCGTCTGCGAGGAACAGGCCTGGCCCCTGGGCGAGCACGCCGCCGATGTAGTGGTGCTGCAGCACGGCCTGGATTTCAGCCTGTCTCCCCACGGCCTGTTGCGCCAGGCCGCCAGCAGCGTGCGCCCGGGTGGCCACCTGCTGATCATCGGCATCAACCCCTGGAGCAGCTGGGGCGTGCGTCATCTGTTCGGCCAGGGTGCCTTGCGCAAGGCACGTTGCATCTCGGCGTCCAGGGTCGGCGACTGGCTCAACCTGCTGGGCTTCGCGCTGGAGAAACGCCGGTTCGGGTGCTATCGTCCGCCGCTTGCCTCGCCGGCCTGGCAACAACGCCTGGCCGGCCTCGAGCGGGTCGCCGGGCGCTGGCAGAGCGCCGGCGGCGGGGTCTACCTGCTGGTGGCGCGCAAGATGGTGGTGGGCCTGCGGCCGCTGCGCCAGGCGCGTCGCGAGCCGATGGGCAAGCTGCTGCCGTTGCCGATGGCCAAGGTCAACCGGAGCGACATCGAGCCCTGAGCGATCTGCGGGCCAACGATTATCTGAACAATGAAGGCGGTACATGAGCGATACGGTCGAGGTTTACACCGATGGTGCCTGCAAGGGCAATCCTGGCCCAGGTGGGTGGGGCGCGCTGCTGGTGTGCAAGGGCGTCGAGAAGGAGTTGTGGGGCGGCGAGCGCGAGACCACCAACAACCGCATGGAGCTGATGGCCGCGATCCAGGGCCTGGAGGCGCTCAAGCGCGAGTGCGACGTGCTGCTGGTCACCGACTCGCAATACGTGATGAAGGGCATCACCGAGTGGATGGCCAACTGGAAGAAGCGCGGCTGGAAGACCGCCGCCAAGGAGCCGGTGAAGAACGCCGACCTCTGGCAGCTGCTCGACGCTCAGGTCGCACGCCACAAGATCACCTGGAAATGGGTGCGCGGGCACATCGGCCATCCAGGCAACGAGCGCGCCGACCAGCTGGCCAACCGCGGCGTCGATGAGGTGCGCGGCCTGCGCTGAGCTGGGGTACAATGCCCGGCTTTGCAGAACACGCAGCAACGGAGATCCCGACGTGGAGCAAGTCAACAGCAGGTCGGTCGTCCTCGACACCGAAACCACCGGTATGCCGGTCAGCGACGGCCACCGGATCATCGAGATCGGCTGCGTCGAGGTGATTGGCCGGCGCCTGACCGGGCGCAACTTCCACGTCTACCTCCAGCCTGACCGCGAAAGCGACGAGGGCGCCATCGGCGTCCACGGCATCACCGACAGCTTCCTGCTCGACAAGCCGCGCTTTGCCGAGGTGGCCGACGAATTCTTCGAGTTTATCCAGGGCGCGCAGCTGATCATCCACAACGCGGCGTTCGACGTGGGCTTCATCAACAACGAGTTCGCCCTCGCCGGGCAGCACGACCGCGCCGATATCGCCAGGCACTGCACCATCCTCGACACCCTGATGATGGCCCGTGCTCGCCACCCGGGGCAGCGCAACAGCCTCGACGCATTGTGCAAGCGCTACGGCATCGACAACTCGGGTCGCGAACTGCACGGCGCCTTGCTCGACTCCGAGCTGCTGGCCGACGTTTACCTGAGCATGACCGGCGGACAGACCACGCTGTCGCTGGCAGGAGAGGGAGCCGATGGCGACGAAGAGGGCCAGGCCAGTGCCGGCAGCGAGATCCGTCGCCTGCCGGCCAGTCGCCAGCCAGGGCGTATCGTGCGCGCGACCCCCGATGAGCTCGCGGCGCACCTGGCACGCCTGGAAGTGGTGGCCAAGGCAGCCGGCGGTCCAGCTCTATGGCAAACCCTGGACTGAGACGG
Organism: Pseudomonas sp.; assembly: GCA_029239415.1. The sequence continues at coordinate 11,656 of JAQZAY010000061.1, forward strand.
CGTCAGGGGATACGGATGATCTCGATGCCGCTGTGGGCCAGCTCGAAGCGATCGTCGCCCAGGTGATTGACCCGGTCACCGATCGCCAGGCGGTAGGTCGTGATGGGTGCGCAGGTCGCACTGCCGTCGGCCTGAAGGGTGGCCTCCTGGAACTCATGGACGGGGTAGACGCGGCCCTCGGCATCCCGTGCATGAAATTGACCTACCAGTACTGCTGCCATTTACCGTACAACCTCTAGAAAAATTTAAAAGCACCTGCAGGCATAGACCATCGCCCCGGCTGGGAAGTTTTCGACCGCAGGAAAAAAACTCGAGACCGCTTAGGACGGTCATCTATACCTACTACGTCACTTTATCCAGCAAAAGGGAAAGAACCCATGAGCCAGGTGTATTCAGTCGCGGTGTTGGTAGGCAGTTTGCGCAAGGATTCCTACAATCGCAAGGTGGCACGGGCATTGGAGGAACTGGCGCCGTCCAGCCTGGCCCTGAGAATCATCGAAATCGGCGACCTGGCGCTGTACAACGAGGACATCGATGTCGATCCGCCCGAAGCCTACACGCGTTTTCGCGAGCAGCTCGGCCGAAGCGACGCGGTGTTGTTCATCACCCCCGAATACAACCGTTCGGTACCGGGCGTGTTGAAAAACGCTATCGACGTGGGTTCCCGGCCCTATGGCCAGAGCGCCTGGAGCGGCAAGCCGACGGCGGTGATCAGTGTCTCGCCGGGCGCCATCGGCGGATTTGGCGCCAACCACCACCTGCGCCAATCCCTGGTGTTTCTCGACATGCCCTGCATGCAGATGCCCGAAGCGTACATCGGCGGGGCCGCCACTCTGTTCGACGAATCGGGCAAGCTGGGCGAGAAGACCCGGCCGTTCCTGCAGACGTTCATCGATAAATTTGCCGCTTGGGTGAAGCTGAACAGGCCGGCCTGACGCCCCGCAGGGGCGATTCGCTCCTTGCGCAGCGCAATCTGGCGCATGAGTCGAGCCTGGAGGGCACCGCCGGGCGACTGGGCCATGCCGGCAGCAGTTCGTTGTGCAAGGCCTTGCGCAAGGGGTTCGGCAGCAAGTCTGGGCTGATCCTGCAGGGTGCTGCACCGCACTCGACCAGGGGCTGATTTCCTGCTTCGAGGGGCCCGTCCGCCTGCATAGAGTGGCCGGCCCGCTTTCAGTGCAGGAACCACCGCCATGACCGAGACAGCCACCCCATCCAGTGCGCCCGACAAGACCGCCACGGCCACCGATGACTTCATCGGGGAGATACTGCCGCCCTGGCTTGCCCAGGCCTCGCTTGCCGACATCCGGGCGCTGCGCCGGCGCTTTGCCGCCTGCAACGCCAGCCGCGAGCAGTTGAACCTTGCCAAGCGCCACCTGACGCCTCCCGACAGCTTCGCTGCCAGCCTGTTGGCACGCGAACTCCAGGGACAACTGGGCTTGACGATCGATCTGTCCCGGTCACGCTGGCGGGAGGTCAGGCGGCGCTTCACTGTTCCGCCCAGCGGCAGCCTGCCCGAGGACGAACTCCTCTACGTGCGTGCGCCAGCGCTGCAGCGGCTGATGCAGAACTTCCAGGACGGCGTGTCGTATTACCTCGGCAGCGCGCTGGTCGGCGATGATGCGCAGGAACCGCTGATCTCCGATCGGTTGGTCGAGATCGCCCAGGTGTGCCGGTCGGTGGACGCGGGCGCCCGTTACCAGGCACTGCTGTCGCGGGTGTTCAACGTGGCGACCCAGGCGCAGCTGGCTGCCGACAAGCGCAATGGCCTGGCCATGGCCGTGCAGATCGCGGCCATCAAGGGCCAGCTCCAGCGGGAGGACCACGAATCGCTGCGATTGCTGGTGGATGAACCCCAGGACCAGCCGCCGGCACGCGTGCGCGCACGTCTGTTGCGAATACTCGACCAGGCCGTGGACGGGGCGTTAACCATGGAGCTGCGCAATGCCGATGGACAGCTTGACGGCGTCGTCCTCTACCTGCCTGGGGTCCCAGGGCAGCCGCTGCACCGCTATGCCTCCTGGGAGGCGTTGGGCGCCGGGCTGGCAATGTCGCTCAAGGACGCTGCCTACAGGCGCGACTTCTCGCGCCTGATTGGCGTGCGCGAACGGCCTGCTTTTTTATCTCTGCTTTCCCTGCGCCTGGGCGACCCTGTGCCAGACCTTGCGCCTCAGGGCCGGGAACCTGAGGAGGACGTCTTCGTAGGCCTGGCGGCGCAGCAGGTGGCAAGGATCAAGGACGATGCGCGGCTGTTGCTGGTGCCCACCGCCGATGCCGACCACGCGGCATCGGCGGCGTGTATCGAGGCATTGGAAAGCGTAGGGCTGGGTATCCTCGACCTGGCAGGACTGTTCGTCCCGGTAGTCGGCGAGCTGCTGTTCGGGCAGGCCCTGGTGCAGACCTTGGGCGAGGTCTACGAGGGCGCTCAGGACTGGTCCCGAGGCCATCAGCACGAAGCCATGCAGCACATGCTGGGGGTGGCGGAAAGCGTGATCGCCGCTGCCGTGACGATTGGAACGACGGCCGTGGTGGCGCACGGTTTCACCCGCGGACGCTTTGTCGATGAGCTCGAGCCTGTCGAACTGGACTCGGGCGCCAGGCGGCTGTGGTGCGCCAACCTCGACAGTTATCGAGTCCTGCCCAGCCCTGAGCATGTGCAGCTGCAGGACAACGGCCTGTACAGTGACGGGCAGCGCCACTTCTGGCAGCACGAGGGGGCCTGGCACGAGGTATGGCGAACCGACCGGCAGTCGCCATGGCGGCTGCGTCATCCCGAGCGTGACGACGCTTACGGCCCGGTGCTTGAACATAATGGCGAACGCGGTTGGCGCCTGCGCAGCGAACGTCCCTTGGAATGGGAAGGCGAGGCGTATCTGCTGCGGCGCCTGTGGCCGGGTGCGCAGGCGTTCGATGCGCCGCGCATCGCGCAGATCCTGCGCATCGCTGGCTCCGGTGGCGACGAGCTGCGCGGCTTGCTGGTCGAAGGACGAGCATTGCCGGTCGCCCTGCGCGATACCTTGGAGCGCTTCGCCGTGACCCTGCGTATCGATGGCTTTTTCGCCTGGCTGGAGCGTCCGGGCGAGCCCGTCCCCGAGGTGAGCTGGCTCGCCTGGTGCCGGGACCATTCTGGCGAGTCTGGGTTGGATGAAGCCCGCGTGCGGCAGATGCTGCTGGACCAGCCCGCGCGGTGGCGAGGCCGCCTGCTGGAGCATTTCTCCCGGCAATACCTGCCCAGCGATGAACTGCTCGCCTTGGTCAAGCGCGATTTCCCCGGGCTTCCCGATGCCTACGCGCTGGACGTCCTGAGTTCGGCCAGCGCCGCGCAACGACAGCGCATGCACGATGAATCGCGCCTTCCCCTGGCGCTGGCGGAGCGTGCCCGGTCGGCGCTGCAGAAC
>JAQZAY010000439.1 GCA_029239415.1 Pseudomonas sp.
GCATCCACCTCCACCTACGGCCTGGCCAGCGGCTTCGCGCTCAACGAGCAGAGTGTCGCCGGCATGGGCATGTCGTTCGCCGGTCGCTCTTCCTCAGCGGAAGACGCCAGCACGGTATTCGGCAACCCGGCCGGCATGGCGCGCATCAAGCGTGACGAGATCAGCTTTGGTGTCGCGGCTATCCATGCCAAGAGCCGCATCAGCGACACCAGCAGCACTACCGCACCTGCTGCGGGCGGTGGCGGTGCCAATGGTGGTAGCAACGATGGCGACATGGTGCCCACCACGGGCGTGCCAATGGGTTACTACGTCAAGCCACTGGATGAGAAGGTAGCGTTCGGTATCGGCGTCTACGCCCCTTTCGGCCTGGCCACAGAATATGAAAACGGCTTCCAGGGCCGCTACTTCGCTGACAAGAGCTATGTACGGGTCATCACTGTACAGCCGACCCTCAGCTATCGCTTCAACGACAAACTGTCGGTGGGTTTCGGTCCGACCTTCAACCATATCGAAGGCGAGCTGAGCTCCTCACTGACCAACCCCTTCGGCCCAGCCGGCGCCAACGATGGCAAGGTCAAGATCAAGGGTGACGACACCGCGGTCGGTTTCAATGCCGGCGTGCTCTACGAGTTCACCCCGCAGACCCGCGTTGGTGTGACCTATCGCTCCCGGGTCAAATACGAACTAGAAGGCGATACCCGGGTATCCGGGCCAGGCCCCGCAATCGGCACCTCGGCCGGCAAGTACGATGCCTCGCTGGACGTGACCACCCCCGAATCGGTGGATATGTCCTTCACCCATGAACTCAACGATGCCTGGACCCTTTATGCCGGCAGTACTTGGACGCGCTGGAGCCGCTTCAAGGAGCTGCGCATCGAGAACGAAGGCGTGGGCGGTGCATTCGCCGGCGCGCTCGGCACTATCGTCGAAGAGCAGGAGTGGCACGACACCTGGGCTCATGCCGTCGGCCTGTCCTACAAGGTCAACCCGCAGTGGGTACTGCGCACCGGTATCGCCATCGACCAGACGCCGACCAACAACACCGATCGTTCGCCGCGCATCCCGTCGGGTGACCGGACGATCTTCAGCCTGGGCGCTGGCTGGAGCCCTACTGAGGACATGACCATCGACCTGGCCTACTCCTACCTCAAGGAAGAGGAAGTCGAGATCAACCGCAGCAGCCCGGCTCGCGGCAGCTACAACGCCACCTACAAGAACAGCGCCCATGGCCTGGGTGCGTCCCTGACCTACCGCTTCTAAGGGCAGGTACGCTCGGCCACTACAGGGGCCGAGCCACTTTCACCACAAAAATCGCGGCCTTTGCCGCGATTTTTTATGTCTGAAATGGCCTCAAGGTACTGAGGCGATCGCCTTCTCGATGGCAGCGATCAATTCCGGATCGTCCGGTTTGGTCATGCTGGAAAACCGCGCGATCACCTGCCCTTGGCGATCGACCACGTATTTGAAGAAATTCCAGCGCGGCGCTGCCGTCTGCCTGGCCAGTTCCTTGAACAGGGGGATGGCATCGTCACCGGTGACCGGCTGGGTCTCGCTCATGGTAAAGGTCACGCCGTAGTTCACGTAGCAGACCTTGGCCGTCTCCTTGGCGTCGTCGGACTCCTGCTTGAACGAGTCCGACGGCACCCCGAGAATCTCCAGCCCCTGATCGCGATAACGCTTGTTGAGCGCCTCCAGCCCCTCGAACTGCGAAGTGAAGCCGCAGAAGCTGGCGGTATTGACCACCATCAATGGCTTGCCGGCGAACTGCTCGCACAGATCGATCTTGTCCTTGGAGCGCAGCTTGGGCAGCTCGGCCTGGTCAGCCAGCAAGGCCGGGCATTCGGCAGCCTGCAGTGGGCCACTCAACGCCAGCAAAGCCAGGGGCACAGCAAACAGTGACAGTCGCATCGAATCGCTCCTTATCGGTAATCGCTCAGCACAGGCTCATGCCCAGTTGCATGATCGCCAGCCCACCTGTGCGCCAGGCCCAGAACACCACAGCCAGCAGCGCCAAACCAGATGCGCCGGCCGCCACCAGGACCAGAGGTTTAGGCGTCATGCCTGGGCGCCTTGCAAACGCGCCACGGGTTGCTCGCGCACCGGCCAGTTGAGCGCGGCGGCGACCACGCTGAGCAGGATGGAAATCTGCCACACCAGATCATAGCTGCCGGTGTGGTCGTAAAGGTAACCGCCGAGCCAGCCGCCCATGAACGAGCCCAGCTGGTGGAACAGGAACACGATACCGCCGAGCATCGACAGATTGCGCACGCCGAACAGCGTGGCCACGGTGCCATTGGTCAACGGCACCGTGGACAGCCACAGCAGCCCCATGGCGATCCCGAAGGCGTAGGCCGTCCAGATGGTCAGCGGCACGCTGATGAACAGCGCGATGACTACGCCACGGGCCAGGTACAGCGCGCTGAGCAGCCGCGGTTTGGAACGGCGCCCGCCCAGCCAGCCGGCGATATAAGTGCCGAACACGTTGAACAGCCCTACCAGTGCCAGCACCGTAGTGCCGACGATGGCCGGCAGATGCTGGTCGACCAGGTAGGCCGGCAGGTGCACGCCGATGAACACCACCTGGAAGCCGCAGACGAAAAAGCCCAGCGCCAGCAGCCAGAACCCCGAATGGCTGCACGCTTCGCGCAGCGCCTCGCCCAGGGTCTGCTGCGGCCCTTGGCTCACCGGTGGACGATCCTTGACCATGCCTGCCAACGGCACGATCAGCGCCACCATGATGCCCAGGGTGATCAATGCAGCCGACCAGCCCAGCCAGCCGATCAACCCCAAGGTGCCCGGCAACATGGCGAACTGGCCGAAGGAGCCCGCGGCCGCCGCGATGCCCATGGCAATGCTGCGCTTTTCCACCGGCACCGCCCGGCCGACCACGCCAAGAATCACCGAGAAGGAGGTACCGGACAGGCCAATACCGATCAGCAGCCCCGCACTCAGCGACAGCGACAGCGGCGAATCCGCCAACCCCATCAGCACCAGCCCGGCGGCATAGAGCACACCGCCGACGATGATCGCCCGCTGCGCGCCGAAACGATCAGCCAGCGCGCCGGTAAACGGTTGGGCGACACCCCATATCAGGTTCTGCAAGGCGATGGCAAAGGCGAAAACGCCACGGCCCCAGCCGAAATCAAGGCGATGGCAAAGGCGAAAACGCCACGGCCCCAGCCGAAATCGGCACTCATGGGCGACAGGAACAGGCCGAAGCCGTGGCGAGTACCGAGAGACAGGGCAAGGATCAACGACGCCCCCACCATCAACCAGATACCCGTGCGCTGTAGCGAACTCATGGCATGTCCTTTTTATTATCAAATCCAACACGGCAAGAAAGGGCGATTACCGCCTTCATGGTCGATCCAGGCTGGCGAGCAACTCATCCAGCGCTTGCAGATGATGCGCCTGCACGCGTTGCTGCAGGTGCAGCTGCACGGCTTGCCAGGCCTCCAGCCCCTCGGCGAGCAGCCTCTCACCTTCGGCAGTCAGGCTTGCCAGGCGGTTGCGCTGATCGGCACCGCCCTGCAGGACGACCAGGCCGCGCCCTTCGAGCAGCCGCAGGTTGCGGCCCAGGGTGCTGCGCTCCAGCCCCATGGCGGCGGCCAGGTCAGAGATGCTGGGCTGATCGAGGCGTTGCAGGTGGCGCAGCAGCGAATACTGGGCGGCGCTGAGTCCGACACGGCTCAGGGCATCGTCATAACGCTTGCTGACGCCACGGCTGGCGCGACGCAGGCGGGTGCATAGGCATTCGGTCGGCAACATGGAATAAGTGTATATACCCGCTTCGGCGGCAAGGCAACCTGAAACGGGCTTGGTCAGAACGTTCGAACATTGCCGGCGCCGCTCAGTCAACCGCCTGCAACCCCTAGACATCTTGAGGAGACCGACATGCTTTCACCCCGATATGCCTCATGCATTCAGGCTTGCAGCGCCTGTGCCATTGCCTGCGAAACCTGTGCGGCAGCCTGCCTCGAAGAACAGGATATGCAGATGATGCGCGCCTGCATCCAGCTCGATCGCGATTGCGCGGACCTGTGCCGGCTGGCCGCGGTGCTGATGCTGCGCAACAGCCCGTTGGCAGAAGCGTTCTGCAAGCTATGCGCCAAGGCCTGCCAGGCCTGTGCGCAAGAATGCGCCAAGCACCACCATGACCATTGCCAGCAATGTGCCCAGGCGTGCCAGCGCTGTGCGGACGAATGCCTGGCGATGGCCGCCTGAGTCAGCTACCGAGTTGCAGCGCCAGCGCCAACAGCGCGCCGCACTCCAGCACTTCGAGCAGCGCCCCGGCGGTATCGCCCGTGGTACCGCCGAGCCGCTGCAGCATCAGCCGCCGTAGCCAGAAGAAGATCACCACGGCCACCAGCAGCATCCAGGCGCCGCCCAGCAGCAGACAGGCCAGCAAGGTCAGCGCCAGCACGACGCCCGCCGTCGAGCGCGGCAGGTGCTTGGCCAGCGCCTCGCCCAGGCCGCCGGCGCGCACGTAAGGCGTGTGCAGAAACAGCGCCAGCACGGCAGCGCGTCCCAACACCGGAACCAGCAGCAGGGCAAGCTGGCGGCCGTGCTCGAGCAGGGCCAGCAAGGCAGCGAACTTGAGCAGCAACAGCAAGACCAGCACCACCACGGCGATCGGGCCGCTGCGCGGATCCTTCATGATCGCCAGGGTACGTTCGCGGTCACCAAAGCCGCCCATCCAGGCATCGGCGCTGTCGGCCAGGCCGTCCAGGTGCAGTGCGCCGGTCAAGGCGACCCACAGGCTTAGCAGCAGGGCTGCCTGCAAAGCGAGCGGCGCTGCTTCGAGTAGATGGGCGGCGCCCATCAACAATCCGCCGATCAGGGCGCCTACCAGCGGGTAGTGAAGCATCGAGCGGCCCATTTGCTCAGGTGTGGGCATCCCCGCCAGGCGTACCGGCAACCGGGTGAGGAACTGCAGGGCGATCCACAACGGCGTCATGGCAGCTCCCGCAGGCCGTGCTCGTCGACCTGCAGGTGCACCCGCTGGCCGTGGACCACGCTGACCTGCAGCAACTGCTCGCGGGGCAAACCCCGCGCCCTGGCCAGCAACAGGCGCATCACCCCGCCGTGGGTGACCACCAGCACCTGCTGCCCGGCATGCTCGGCCTGCAAACGCTGCAGGGCATCGAGCACCCGCGCTTCGAAGGCGGGCAATGGCTCGCCACGCGGCGGCGTGAAGGCATAAGGGTCGGCCCAGAAACGGCCCAGGTCATCGGCGTCGGTTTCCATCAACTGGGCGGCCGTGCGGCCTTCCCAATCGCCGAAATGCAGTTCCTGCAGGCCGGCCTCGAACTGCAGCGGCAGGCCGCGGGCAGCCGCCAGCTCCTCGGCAAACCGCGCGCAGCGCTGCAGCGGCGAGCTGATCAGCGCATCCCAGTGCTCGTGGGCCTCAACGGCGGCACGCAACTGCGCCCAGCCAGCCTCGGTCAGGGCATCGTCGAGGCTACCGCGCAGGCCACCGCCCTGCTCCGTTTCGCCATGGCGCAGCAGGTGCAGGATCACGCCGGGCGATCCGCGACCGCCGCTTCGGCGAAGGTGGCCATGCCGTTGTGCAACGCACAAGCCAGGCGCAGCATCGGCACCACCAGCGCCGCCCCGCTGCCCTCGCCCAGGCGCAGCCCCAGGCTGACGATCGGCGTGGCCTGCAGCGCCGCGAGCAGGCGCTGGTGGCCGGGCTCGGCACTCTGGTGGGAGAACAGCAGCCAGTCGCGGCACGCCGGGTTCAGACGTACCGCCAGCAAGGCGGCGACGCTGCAGATGAAGCCGTCGACCAGCGCCACCACGCCCTGTTGCGCGCAGGCCAGGTAAGCGCCGGTCAGCGCGGCGATCTCGAAGCCGCCGAGGCAA
>JAQZAY010000062.1 GCA_029239415.1 Pseudomonas sp.
TCGAGCAGCAGGGCCTTGCGCGGGCGACCCTGGGCATCCAGGCCGACCAGGTTGGCGGCCTGGCGCACGCTATCGCGGTAGCTGCGGGTCGCCAGCAGGTCGCGGACCATCCATTCATGCCAGGCAAGGGCGTCGATCTGGTCGTCATGCTCCTTGAGCAGGCGCTGCGCCCAGTCGATGCCACGGCGCGTCTCGCTGTCCTCCTTGAACGGGCCGTTGACCAGGCGCGAGGACGCGGGCATGGCGATGCGTACCCCCGCTTCCCGGGCACCGGCGTAGGCCTGCACGCGGGCCGCCATGGCCTTGAAGAAATCGCGGTAGGTCGCGTAGTCGGGGTAGTTGAGGTTGGGCTCGTCGGCAAAGGCCAGGTAATGCAAGGCCTTGCCCTGCAGCGCAGCAGTGCCGGCCAGCCAGGCGTCCAGGCCGTCGCGGGTGGTCTGGTCGTCGGCCAGGTCCGCGCGTCGGCCGGTAGCGGCCAGCAGCGTGATGTCCTGGCGAATGCCGAAATGGTCCTGGTAGAGGAGGCGCCAGGTGTCTTCATAGTTCGGCTTGCGCTCGAGCACGTCCATCAGGCTGTAGAAGCCGGCCGCCTTCGGTGCCAGGGCCTCCAGGACCGCGAAAGTGGATGGCGGGGGCAGCACATAGGGCAACGCCACGCCAAGGTCCGGGGTGCGTCCGAGCACCTGGGTGCCGGGCTTGAGCTGGACCTGGCCGGCAGCGCTGGGGAGCGGGGCGAGCTGGTCGGCGCGCTGGGCGAACAGGTTGGCCGTGCCGTCGAGCCAGAACGCCGCCTTGCCTTCGCCCTGCAGGCTCAGGCGCCAGGTTTCGTCGGAGGTCCCCGGGGGCAGTGGCAGTTGGTCGAACTGGAAGTAGCCGGGGTAGGGCTGGAGCTGCAGTTGCAGCTGTCTGCCATCGCTCAGGCGCTCGACCTTCAAGCTGTCCACGCCCTCGTGGTACTTGCCGCCCAGGATGGCCTGCTCACCGGCGGCCACGCGGAAATACAGCTGCGTGTTCGGGCCGGCCTCGATGCTGAAGTGAACCTTGGCTGGGGCGAACAGCGCGCGGGTGGCGTCGCTGTGCTCGATGCGGTAGTGGCGAAAGCTGTAGCCGGGGATCTCGAGGTGGTAGGGACTGCTGCTGGCAGCCAGCGGCCAGGATTCATCGCCGCTGGTTTCGCTGGCGGCGATGCGCAGCTCGGCCTCCAGGCGGCCACGGCCATCGAGCAGATAAAGGTGCTCGGGATTGGCCTCGGCCTGCCAGGCCGGCAGCCACTGGATGCGCAGTTGGTCCGGCTGATCCGGCAGCAGGTAGAGGCTGCCGTCGCGGATATCGCTCCATTCAAGGCTGGCGGCCTGGACGGCCGAGGCCAGGGGCAGGAGCACAGCCAGGGTGAGCAGACGTTTCATGCCGGCCTCCGTTGCAGCATCAGGCGCAGCGGGGCGAAGTCGCTGGGCAGGATGATCAGGGTGTGCAGCAGCGGTACGCCGCTCAGCCGGCAATACAGCACCAGCATGGCGATGGTCACTGCCAGGTAGGCAACCGACGAGGATGCCGCGGCGCCGACGATGCCCCACGTGGGAATCAGTGCGATATTGAGCACCAGGCTCACCAGCGCCGCTCCGCCCATCATCAGCGATACCGTGCCGGGACGGTTCTTGCCCAGCAGGTCCAGGCGCAGGATGCTCGCGTAACACAGGCCCAGCAGGCCAGGCAGCAAGGCCAGCAGGGCCAGGTAGGCGGGCTGGTACTCGGCGCCGAACAGGGTCACGATCAGCCATTCGCCGATCAGCGCCATGCTCAGGCAAGCGCCGAGCATCACCGTCGCGGTCAGGCGCAGGGCCAAGGGGGTGATCTTGTCCATGCCGGCGTCCTGTTGCAGCAGGCGCTTCATCAAGGGCGTGGTCACCGCCTCGGGCACGATCAGCAGCAGCTCGGCAGCGGCGCTGGCCATGGCGTAGTGGCCCAGGGCGGTGCTGCCGAGCATGGCGCCGATGAACAGGTAGTCAGAGCGCAGGATCAGCTGCTGGAACAGCAGGTCGGGATGACTCTTGGCGCTGTAGCTCAGCAGTTCGCGCTGGCCGCTGCGGTCCCAGCACAGGCCGATCTTGTGCTGGCGACCCAGCCACCACAGCCCCAGCACCACCACCAGGGCGATGCCCGTCAGCCAGCTGATGAGCGCGGCCTCCAGCGCCTGGTCGCGCCACATCCAGTACAGCCCCAGGAACAGCAGCAGTGGCGCCAGCGATTCGGCCAGGCGCAAGGCATTGAACGCACCGACGCCGCCGCTGGCGTTGTGCAGGGTCAGCAGGCCGCTCTTGAGCACCGTCATGGGCACGGCCAGCAACAGCAGCCAGGCCAGCAGGCCCAGCTGCAGGGTGATCTCCAGCTGGGCGCCAAACTCGCGCACCAGCAATACACAGACCAGGGTCAGCACCACCGCCAATGCGCACCCGTAGACCAGCACCTGGGTCAGCAGCAGGCCCATTGGCCGCTGCTTGGCTGCCTGGAAGCCGACGGCTGTGTTGAGCCCGCCGCTGGTGGCGGCGCTGAGCAGGTCGGGCAGGGTGCTGAGCAGGGCGAACAGGCCTCGCTCGCTGGGGCCCAGGATGCGCGCCAGCAGCACATTGCGCAGCAAGCGCAGGGCAATCATCGCAAGCTTGGTACCCATGCTCAGTACCAGGTGGCGCTTGTACCCGCCGCTCATGCCCGGCCCCCTCGACTGATGCGCCAGGCCAGCAGCGAAGGCCGGCTGGCATTGCGCTGGCTCACGCCGATGCGGGGCAATGCCAGGGGGTCGTCATGGCCCTGGCAGATCCCGGCGCGGGTGCTCAAGGCGTAGGGATAGCGATGCGCCGCCAGGCGCGCGCGGACCCGGTCGTCATGATCGCCATTGGGGTAGCAGTACACCGGCAGCGGCTGGCGGCAGCCCTGCTCCAGCGCCTGGTGGCTGCGCCGCAGCTCGTCGTCCAGGCGCTGGTCGTCCAGGCCGGGCAACAGGGCGTGACTGGCGCCATGGGGACCGAAACTGATCAGCCCGGAGTCCTCCAGGTCGCGGACCTGTTGCCAGTCCAGGGCCTGGGGCAGCGATTCGGCCGGACAGTTGTCGGTGAGCATGTGCAGGGCCTGGGGGCTCAATGTCTTGAGGCTCTGCAGGTAATGCGCCAGGGCGAGGCTGCAGTCTTCCGGCCGGTTGTTCATGAAGTAGGCCGCCGGCAATGGCCGGCCGATCTTGCGCAACTGTTCGATCAGGTGGTGGCGCGGCGCTTCGCCATGGCTGCCCCAGAGGGTCTCGCCAAGGCTTTCCCACCAGAAACGCTGGCGGCTGCCGATGAAATCGGTGGACAGGAAAATGCTCGCCGGCACCTTGTGGCGCTGCAGCAGCGGAAAGGCATTGACGGCATTGTCGCGCCAGCCGTCGTCGAAGGTCAGCGCCACCTTGGGGCGGCCGCTGCCGCGCGGTCTTTCATGGGCCTTGAGCAGGTCCATGAGGCTGACACAGTCGAAATGCCGGGGTAGCCAGCGCAGCAATCCCTCGAAGGCCTTCGGGCCGATGCACAGCTCGTTGCGGTGGGGCAGGGCAGCGCTGGCATCATCGGCCAGCACCCGGTGCAGCATGAGGATGACCCCGGCCCCGCGCAGCTGTGAGCGGCCCTTGGGGGACTTGAAGTACAACCAACCGCTGGCTTGCTTGATACGTGTCTTGATCGGCATATCCATCGCTCATCGGTTCTGGTCGGGGTTCCACTGCCTGTAACTGTGCCCGCGCAGGAACTGCCACAGGCCCACGCTCATGCCCGCCAGGGTGACCAGGAGGAAGGCGGCCAGGCGGAACGGCCTGGGCAGGCGGTGACGGGCGTCGAGCAGGCCGACGATGGCCATGCCATAACCCAGCAACTGCGCGGTCAGGGCCACGCGGTACAGGCCCGGCTCTGCGGCCAGCCAGAGGTTGGCCAGCAACAGCGGCAGCAGCAGTACGGGCGCAAGGCGGCGGATCAGCTTGTGGCTGATCAGCGCGATCGCATAGAGGCCATGGTCCAGCGGGTTGAGCAGCTGGCGGCGGGCGGCGAGGCTGAGCAGGCCGCCAACGGTGACCCGCTGGCGACGACGAAACTGCTTGTCGGCTTCGTCCACGCCCTGGTCGAGCACCACGGCTTCGGGCACATAGACGATGCGCTGTCCCGCCGCGGGCGCGCAGGTGCTGATATAGAAGTCGTCATTGACCTGCGCCGGGATCGGCTGGAACAGGGACCGGCGCAGGGCCAGCAGCGCACCATCGGCCGAGACCATGCAGCCAGTGCGGTTCTCCACCTTGCGCAGCCAGGCTTCGTAGTAGCGGTACAGGCTGTCGCCCAGGCTCAGGCCCTTGCCAGGGTTGGGAATGATCATGTGCCCAGCGGTGCCGCCGACGTCAGGGTCGCCCAGCGGTGCCAGGAGCAGGCCAAGGGTGTTGCCTGCCCACTGGTTGTCGGCGTCGGTGAACACCAGGATATCGCCACGGCAATAGTTGACCGCGGTGTTCAGCGCGCCGGCCTTGCCCAGCCGCGGCAGGTCCAGCACCAGCACGCGCTTGTCGCCCAGGCCGCGGGCCAGGGCCACGGTGCGGTCGCTGGAACCGTCGCTGGCCACCACGACCTGCAGGCTGGCGGCGGCATAGTCCTGATTGAGCACGCTGAGCAGTTTCTGCTCGATATGCCGTTCTTCGTTATGCGCGGCAATCACCACGCTGACCGTCTGCGGCGCCAGCGGGGCGGGCGTGCGGCGGCTGAAGAAGGGCGAAGCCAGGGTCAGCAGCACGGGATAGCCGACCCATGCGTACAGCGGCAACAAAAGGCACAACCAGAAAATGTACTCAGCCACGGGCGGGCCTCCTTGCGGTTCGGTTGAACAGGCTGAGCAACAGCGCCGAGCCTGCCAGGTGCAGGCGCAGCCAGTGCAGCATCCAGAGTTGCAGGATGAACAGCGGATCACGGTGCCTGAGGCTCTGGCGCAGGCTCAGGCCCAGGGCGGGCAAGGCGCCTGCCAGCAGCGCGGCCAGCGCGCCGCGGCCATTGCCGCCGGCCAGTAGCGAAAGGGCCAGCAGGTCGAACAGCCAGATCGCCAGCGACAACAGGGGAAAGCGCAACAGGCGCAGGCTCAGGCCATTGCTGCGCAGCAGCTGCAGGTGGCTGCCCTGGCGCCACAGCTCCTTGCCCAGCCACTCGCTCCAGCTGGCCTCGAAGCCCCAGTGCAGCACCACCGGCTTGCGCAGCACGCACAGCCGGGCGCCGGCCTGGCCCAGGCGCAAGGTAAAGTCCTTGTCCTCGCCGGTGCGCAGGCGCTCGTCGAATCCATCGACGCGATCGAACCAGCTGCGCTGCATCAGCAGGTTGGGGGTCGGCAGCCAGTTGCTGGTTTGCACCTGGCGGCCGGCGCGCAGGGTGCGGCGTTGCCAGGCATAGGCGAACCAGGGCGCCTGGCGCGGGGTGTCGCAGTCAAGGGCAAAGACATCGCCCTGGCCCTCGCCATGCAGCACCAGCAGGCGGCTGAGCCACTCCTGCGGGACTTCGATGTCGGCGTCCAGGAAGGCCAGCCACTGGCCCTTGCTGGCGCGCGCTCCTTGGTTGCGCAGGGCGCCGATGGCCAGCCCCGGCAGGCACAGCACGCGCGCGCCCAGGTCACGGGCGATCCGCGGGCCCTCGTCGCTGGAGCCGTTGTCGACCACCACCAGCTCGCAGTCCAGGCCCGCGACTTCGGCGGCCAGGCGCGCAGCCTTCAGGGTACGGCCGATGTGGCGCGCCTCGTTGTACATCGGGACCACGATACTCACCAGGCTCATGCCTTGACCCCCTGGCCACGCGCTTCGTCGGCCTGGCGCCAGGCCACGCTGGACAGCGCCAGCATCAGCCACAGGTACTTGTGGCTCGGCGCACTGAGGAACATCAGGAACAGCGCGATGGCCAGCATGCTCATGGTCAGGTGGGTCATCATGTCGGCCTTGTCGTGGTCACCGGCGGCCAGCCAGGCGGCACGGGCCTGCCAGAAGTTGCGCAAGGCCAGGGCGATCATGCCGACGAACAGCAATCCGGCGGGCAGGCCGGTTTCGCTGAAGATCTCCAGGTAGGTGTTGTGCGCGCGTCGATAGAGGTCGGTAGGCTTGCTGTTGATCGGCGAGAAGGCCTTGGAGAAGCCGGTCTGCGCATAGTGCAGCGGGAAGGTCCCTGGACCGGTGCCCAGGATCGGGCTGTCGCTGATCATTTCCTTGCCCACCACCAGATAGGATGCGCGCCGCCCGAGGGATTCATCCTTGTGCGCGTTGACGCCGGACTTGAGCAGCACCAGCGACTGGATACGCTCGACGTAGCCCGCCGGCATCACCGCCGCGGTGAGCGGTAGCATGACGGCCAGGCCAAGCATGGCGAAGCCCAGGTGCCGAGGCCGTACATGGGCCACCTGCTCGCGATAGTTGTAGAGCACGATGCCCAGGCTGATCAGCAGCACCACCAGCCCCGAGCGCGACTCGGTCTTGGTCATGCCGGCCAGCAGCAGCAGGCAGCAGGCGATCCAGAACAGCTTCACCGGCCATTGTCGGCTCTTGATCGCCAGCCACAGCCCCAGGGGTGTGGCAATGGTGATCAGCATCGCGAAGGCGTTGGGGTCGAGCAGGGCCGAGGCGCGGCCCTGCTCCTGATACTTGGTGGAGAAGATGGCGAACAGGCAGGTCACGCACGCACTGACGGTCACCACCCGTGCCAGCATCGGCAGGTTCAGGTCGCGGGCGACCAGCAGGGTGAGCACGAACACCACCAGGCCGACCATGAAGTCGCGCAGGTGACCGGTCGACAGTACCTGGCTGTCGCTGGTCCACAGGCTCAGCAGGTACAACGCCATGAACGGCACCAGCAGCCGCCAGTGGCTGCTCTGCAAGCGTTCGGCCGGCAGCTGCCGGACCGCCAGCTGCAAGACCAGGATCAACGCCATGCCCACCCCGACCAGCTTGGCTCCTGACAGCAGACCGTCCTTGAGCAGCCCTTCGAGCGGTACCAGCGCAGCGATCGCCAACAGGCCCCAGGCGGGGCGTCGGTACAGGACCAGCGCGCCGGCCAGGCCCAGCACCGCGCCGGGAGCCAGGTAGGGATAGGGGCTGGCAAGCAAGCCCAGGCCGAGCAGCGCGGCCAGGCTGAGCAAAGACAGTGGAATGATCATGCGACAAGCTCCTTGGCCGCGCCCCGGTAGACCTGGGCCCAGCGCTGTGCCAGGGTCGGCAGGTGATAACGTTCCTGTTGCGTGCGCCGCGCGCGGGCCACCAGCTCCGCCGCCTGGGCAGGGTCGTCGAGCAGGGCCAGCAGGTGCTGTCCCAGTTCGCCGACTGCCAGCGGCGAGGCCAGCAGGCCGCTCTGGCCATGTTCGATCACGTCCGGGATCCCGCCGACGCCGAAGGCCACCACCGGCACGCCGTCCTGCATGGCTTCGAGGAGGATCATCGGCGTGCCTTCGGTGCGCGAGCTGATCACCAGGGCATCCAGGCGCGCCATCCAGATGCGCATGTCACGCTGGAAACCCGGCAAGGTGATGCGCTCGGTCAGCCCCGCGGCATCGATACGCGCCTGCAACGCGGCGCGCTCGGGACCTTCGCCGAGCATCACCGCGCGCACCTTGGGCCGCGCCAGGCACAACGGGATCAGGGTGTCGAGAAACAGGTCCGGGCCTTTCTCGCTGCTCAGCCGGCCGACGTACCCGGCCAACCAGCTCCCGCCGTTGCGTACCCGCGGCGGTAAGCTCTGGGCCTCGGGCAGGCCGTTGGGGATGACCTGCAGCTTCTGCGCCTCTACCCCGGCCTGGCGGTGCAGCTTCGCGATGCTTTCGGCCACGCAGACCACCTGCGCCACCGTCGGCGTGCGGCACAGCTGCAGGCTCAGCCAGGTGTAGAAGCGCTGTTTGGTGCTGCGCGGCGTGAAGCCGTGCTGGGTGATCACCAGGGGCAGGCGCCACAGGCTGGCGCCCAGCCAGCCGAACAACAGGCCCTTGAAATTGTGCGTGTTGATCAGTGGGCGCAGCGCGCGCTGCTGGCGCAGTTGCGCCAGCAGCTGGCTCAGGCCCCTGCAGGTCTGGCAGGCGATCCCGGCCTCGCGGAAGCGCGCCACCAGGTCGGCAGGGGCATCGAGGAACAGCACCCGGTGCTCGCCTGGCGTAGCCAGGCAATGGTCCAGCAACATGCGCTCGGCGCCATAGAAGCCGCCACTGCTCAGCAGGTGCACGATCGCCTGGCGAGGGGCAGGGACGGCGGCGTTCAATTGCGCACCCAGTGCATCAGGCGTGGCAAGGTCCAGGTGGCGTGCGGGTTGGCCAGCGCCGGGGTCTGGTCGTTGATCACCAGCAGTACCGGCAGGCCGAGCTGATGGGTGATCTGGGCAGGATGCTTGAAGCGGCGGTCGAAGAATTCCTTCACGTAGACCAGGGCGATCGACAGCAGCAGGCCGGTCAGCAGGCCGAACGGAATGATCAGGCCTGGTTTCGGGAAGCTTGCGGCGGCGGGCTCGTACGGCGCACTGAGGACCCGTGCGTTCGACTGGCTGCCATCGAACAGGCCTTGGCCGCGGCTTTCTTCATAGCGCTGGGCGTAGGTGGAGAAGGCCCGGTGCAGCGCCTCGATCTCGGTGTCCAGCTGGCGGGTCTTGCTCTGGGTTTCGCGCAGCTGGTGGATGCGATCGGTGTACTCGGCGATGCGCTGGGTTTTCTGCGCGATGATCTGCTGGGTGACCGACAGGTCCTGCTGGCGTTCGCGGATGCGGTTGTCGACGACCTTCAGGAACTGCGCACGCAGGCGGCTGATCTGCTCGCGAGCCAGCAGCATCGGCTCGGAACTTGGCTGGAACACGGTCATGTCGGAGGTGTAGCGAGCCATCTGGCCGGTCAATTGCTCGCCCAGCTGCTTGATCTCGCGGTCTTCGAAAGCCACGTTGTCCACCGTGGTGGTGAAGGTGTAGGGGAAGCTGTAGTCAGCCGCCCGCGCCTTGGTGGCGGTAGCCAGGTTGCTCTTGAGGTAGTCGAGCCATTGCTGGTTCTGCAACTGACGGTCGCGCGAGAGGTTCAGTGCCTGCTCTTCGGTGTTGATGGCATTGAGGCGGAAGGTGATTTCCTCGCGTGGCTCGGAAGAACCGATGCCTTGCAGCAGCGCCATGCGTTGGGCTTCGAGATCGCCCAGGCGGGCCTGGTAGTGCAGCTTCTTCTGCTCGTAGAAGGCTTCGGGCAGTTCGTTGGACTGCAGGTCCTGGCGGTTCTTCAGGAAGTTGTCCAGCAGCTTGGCCACGAACAGGGTGCCGAGCTTCGAATCCTCGGCGCTGTAGACGATCGAGATCACGTTGGAACCCGGCAGGGTTTCCACGTGCAGGTCGCTGATTGCCTGGTCGGTGAGTGCGTCGAGCTCGGTATCGCGGACTTCAGTGGTTTCTTCATCGCTGAAGAAGCGCTTGACCGGCGCGACCACCGACTCGTTGAGCGGGGTGAACACCGTGCGCTGCAACAGGCCCGGCTCCTCCTGGTAGTGGCCCTCCTTGCGCAGCTGGGCGAAGGTTTCGCGGATCAGCATCGGCGAGCGCAGGATGTTGCTCTCGGTCTCCATGTCGGCCAGCGACGGCGGGATGAACTGGTCGGCTTCCTGGGTCAGCGCGGAGCTTGCGTCGCTCTGCGAGAGTTTCTTGGACTGAACGATCACTTCGGCGGTGATGTCGAAACTTTGCTTGAGCGCGAACGGCAACAGCAGGGCGATCACGGCAAAGAACAGGAACACTCGTTTGACCAACTGTTTGTTGGCGAAGAAGATCCGGAAGAACTCATGCACATAGTTCTCTTTTGGCTGCGTTGTCATGGACCTTGTCCCCACTTAGTTGTCGTCGTCTTTGTTGTCGGCGCGGTAGCTGAAGCTGAAGCCGAAGCCCTGGAACAGCACCACGTCCGCCAGCTGCCGCGAAAGCTCGCCGGCGTTGGCCAGGGTGGTCTTGGGCACGTACAGCATGTCTTCTGGCTGCAGGTAGGCGATCTTCTGGCTTTCGCCGGCCAGCGCCTTGTCGACGTCGTAGTTCACCGCGTGCACCGTGTTGCCGTTGCGGCGCATGATCACCACCGAGCCAAGCTTGGCCTTGAGGGTCGGGCCACGCGCCAGGGTCAGTGCCTCGAGCACCGAGACCGGGCGGCGGATCTGGAAGGCCCCGGGCGATCCGACTTCACCGAGCACGTAGATCTCGTTGGCCGCAGTGGACTTGAGCAGTACGTCCACGGTCATGCGCCCGGGCAGTTCGGCGTAGCGCTGGTTGAGGTGGTCGCGCAGCTGGTTGACGGTCATGCCTTGCAAGGCCACCGAGCCGATCTCCGGGAAGGTCGCGCGCCCGTCGGTGCCCACGGTGATGTCGCGGCTCATGCCGGTACCGGGGTGGGTCAGGGTGTTGCGCAGGTTGACCTCGCTGCTCATTGGGGTAAGCACGCGCACGGTCACCTGGTCGCGGTTGTTCTGGAAGATGCGCTTGTTGCGGTAGGCCTCGCGGATCGCCGCCTCGGCATCAGCGGTGGTCAGGCCCTCGACCCTGACGCTGGCGTTGGTGCTGGGCAGCGTGATGCTACCGTCGGGTTGCACGGTCTGGCTGCCGTTCAGGCCGCTGGCAGCCATGAAGTTGAGGTCGATGCTGTCGCCGGACTGGATCCGGTAGACGCCACCGCTGGCCGTGGTATTGGGAATATGGAAAATCACTTCGAGCACGTCCTGCGGGCGCAGGACCTGCTCGCGCTGGGTCACTTCGGTGGCCTGGGCGTCGGCGGCGGGCGCGGTGAGGATCTGCACCGGCATTTCGCGTGTCTCCTGGCTGGCGCATCCGGCCAGCCCCAGCAGGCACAGGGCAATCGTTGGATATTTCATGGTGTATTTCCTGTGCTGGCCTCAGAGGTTGTTGTACAGCCACTTGGGCATGTAGTACTTGCGCCGGTTGAAGACGCTGCCGATCAGCTGCGCGCCGGCCTGGGTCAGACGCTGGGCCGTGGCCTGGGCGACTTCCCAACGGGTCTCCTCGGCGCAGATCACCAGGATCACGCCGTCGACCAGGGTGCCGATCACCAGGCTGTCGGCGCTGGCGTACACCGCCTCGCCATCGATGACCACGAAGCGGTAGTGGCTGCTCAGCTGCGCCAGCAGGACTCGCAGCAGGTCGGGGCTGAGGCGGTCGCGGCCGCGCTTGTAGATGCCCGCGGGCAACACGTCGAAGGGCTGGTCGGACAGCCGCACGATGCAGTCCTGGGCAAGCGGCGGGGTGTCCTGGTTGAACAGCAGGTCAGTGAACCCGCGCAGCTTGTGCAGGCCCAGCTGCTGGCTGAGGCTGGTGCCGCTGCCACTGCCGCCATTGCTGTCGACCAGCAGCACGGGGCCAGCGCTCATCAGTGCCAGCTGGCTGGCAAAGGCCAGCGCGCTGGTGCTGGTGCCGCTACCGGTGTTGGCCGCGGTCAGCAACAGGGTGCGCTGCTCCAGGTCGAGCACCGTGGCGGTGAGGTTGGTTTCGCTGGGGTTGGCGATGCTCAGACTTCTCGAAGTAGAACCGTCCATTCAACTTGCTCCGTGGCCGCTGAATACTTTGAAGGGGGTCTTGAAGAGGATTTTCAGGTCCAGCATCAAGCTCTGTTCATTGATGTAGCTAAGGTCCAGCTCAACGCGCTGGTCGAAGTCGATGTCACTTCGACCAGAGATCTGCCAAAGCCCTGTCATGCCCGGGTAGATGCTCAGGCGTGCCAGGTGGTTGTCCTTGTAGCGATAGGCGTTGAAGGACGTAGGCCTTGGGCCGACCAGGCGCATGTCGCCGGTGACCACGTTGATCAGGTTGGGCAGCTCGTCGAGGCTGGTGCGACGCAGCAGGCTGCCGATACGGGTAACCCGGGGATCCTTGTCGATCTTGAAGTCGATGGCGTCGGCGCCATGCTTGTTCAGGTGGCGCACGGAGTCTTTCAGGGCTTCGGCGTTGGCGACCATGGTGCGGAACTTGAACATGCCGAAGGCCCGGCCACGGTAGCCGGTGCGTTTCTGGATGAAGAACACCGGGCCAGGGCTGCTGCGCTTGACCAGGATGCCCAGCACCAGCAGCAGCGGCGAGATCAGTGCCAGCAGCGCCAGGGCGCCGATGCATGACAGCACTCGGTTGGTACGCGACAGGGTCCACGACCGCCCGCCGATGCGTCCGGTCAGCCAGCCTCGGCCTTGCATGTGGATGGCGGCGTCCATGCGCTGGCGATGCGCCGGGTCCATGCGCTTGTCCCGATGCAGGCCTTGCAGTTCCGCACTTCGTGGTTGTCCTGTCATAACACCCTCCGTTCATGCCTGCGCTCGCCGGGCTTGGTGGCCTTGGTGGGGCGCGAGTAGTACCGATGGAACCAGGCGACGAAACGCCCGAGCCCTTCGTCCAGGGAAACTTGCGGGGTGAAGCCGGTGACCCGTTCGAGCGCGCTGGCATCGGCGCAGGTGGCCAGTACATCGCCCGGCTGCAAGGGCAGCAGCTCGACCTCGGCCTTGCGCTGCAGGTGCTTCTCCAGCAACGCGACGTAGTCGGTCAGTTCCGCGGGGCGCTGGCCACCGATGTTGTAGAGGCGCCAGGGGGCGTGGCTGCTGGAGGGATCCGGTTGCGCGCGGTCCCAGTCCGGATCGGCCAGTGGCGGCAGCGGGATCAGTCGCACCAGGCTCTCGACGATGTCGTCGATGTAGGTGAAGTCGCGCTGGTGACGCCCATGGTTGAACAGCTGGATCGGCCGGCCCTGGCTGATCGCCTGGGCGAACTGGATCGGCGACATGTCCGGGCGGCCCCAGGGGCCATACACGGTGAAGAAGCGCAGCCCGCTGCACGGTATGCCGTACAGGTGGCTGTAGCTGTGCGCCATCGCCTCGTTGGCCTTCTTGGTGGCCGCGTACAGTGACAGCGGATGGTCGACGGCATCCTGCACCCGGTAGGGAATGCGCTGGTTGGCGCCATACACCGAACTGGACGAGGCGTACAGCAGGTGGCGCACCGGATGGCGGCGGCAACCCTCGAGAATGTTCAGGAAGCCGCACAGGTTGCTGTCGACGTAGGCCTGCGGGTTGTCCAGCGAGTAGCGCACGCCCGCCTGGGCGGCCAGGTGCACCACCACGTCCGGGCGCTCCTGGGCGAACAGGCGCGCCATCCCGTCGCGGTCGCCCAGGTCCATCAGGTGCAGGGCGAAGGGGCCGGTCTGGTCTTCGATCCAGCGCACCCGCGCACGCTTGAGCGCCGGGTCGTAGTAGTCGTTGAAGTTGTCCAGGCCCAGGACCTGGTGGCCGTCGCGGATCAGGCGCAGGCTGGTGTGGGCTCCGATGAAGCCGGCGGCGCCGGTCACCAGCACTTTCATGGCGCGGCGACCTGTGGCGGCACCTGGCGCAGGCCGATGCCGGCATAGCTCAGGCCATGGGAGGCGACCACTTCGGGGCTGTACAGGTTGCGGCCATCGATGATCAGCCGGGCGCGCAGCTTGCGCGCCAGCACGCTGAAGTCGACCACGCGGAAGTTCTTCCACTCCGTGCAGATCACCAGGGCATCGGCGTCCTGCAGGGTATCGTCACGGGTGGCGCACAACTGCAGGTCATCGCGGTAGCCATACAGGCGGCGGCATTCGTCCATCGCCTCCGGATCATAGGCGCGCACCGTGGCGCCCTCAGCCCACAACGCTTCCATCAGGTAGCGGCTGGGTGCTTCGCGCATGTCGTCGGTATTGGGCTTGAACGCCAGGCCCCAGATGGCGATGGACTTGCCGCGCAGTTCGCCTTGCAGGCGCTGCTTGAGCTTGCCGAACAGGATCTGCCGCTGGCGCTCGTTGATATCGCTGACGCTCTGCAGCAGGCGCAGCGGCATGCCGCTGTGCTCGGCGGTATGCAGCAGCGCGCGGATGTCCTTGGGGAAGCAGGAGCCGCCAAAGCCGCAGCCCGGATAGATGAAGTGGTAGCCGATGCGCGGGTCCGAGCCGATGCCGCGGCGCACTGCCTCGATGTCGGCGCCCAGGTGCTCGCTGAGGTTGGCCAGCTCGTTCATGAAGCTGATGCGCGTGGCCAGCATGGCGTTGGCGGCGTACTTGGTCAGCTCGGCGCTGCGGTTGTCCATGAACATCAGCTTTTCATGGTTGCGGCAGAACGGCGCGTAGAGCTCGGCCAGCTGGTCATGGGCGATGTCATCGCGGGTGCCGATAATGATCCGGTCCGGGCGCATGCAGTCGGCCAGCGCGCTGCCTTCCTTGAGGAACTCGGGATTGGAGACCACCCGTACCTCGAGATTGTCCTTGGCCAGGTGCAGCAGCTCTTCGCGGGCCAGGGCGATGACCTTGTCGGCGGTGCCCACGGGCACGGTCGACTTGATGATCAGCGTGCGGTCCTGCTCCATCAGCCCTGCGATCTGCCGGGTGACGTTGAGCACGTGGGTGAGGTCGGCCGAGCCGTCCTCGTCCGGCGGCGTGCCGACCGCGATGAAGATCAGCTCGGCATGGGCGACTGCGTCGCTGGCCTGGGTGCTGAACGACAGGCGGCCTTCCTTGATGTTTTCCTCGAGCATGGCCGACAGGCCTGGCTCGCTGATGGGCGGTACTCCCAGGCGCAGCTGGTTGATCTTGTGGGTGTCGATATCCACGCACAGTACGCGGTGTCCAACGTCTGCCAGTGCAGCTGCTTGTACAAGCCCGACATAGCCGGTGCCAAATACGCTCACATCCATGCCGGCGTGCCTCGTATGAAGTAGTAAGGGGAATGAAACAGCGGTGAAATGGGTATAGCTCAGGCCTGCCGTTTTGCGTCAAAGCAATGGCATGTGTCGCTTCATTTACAGGCGCTGACGATTCAGGCCTTTTGCCATCAACCCTTTCTGAATCCGAAGCTTAGCGATGAAAGCTCCACTTGCTCAGTCGGATTGCGAGCCGATGAACGGCGCATTCCCCCGTAAAATGGGGGCTTTGAGCAATAGGTAGTTCCCTCCTGGTCCCCACAAAACCGCCAGAATATGGCACGCGAGCA
>JAQZAY010000440.1 GCA_029239415.1 Pseudomonas sp.
TCGCTGGCAGGCATCCAGCTCTTTGCGTGCCAAGCGCAGCGCCTGCACCAGTTCCTCCTGCAGGGCGCCCTCGGCCCTGCCGATGTCCCAGAAGCGCTGACCCCAATGGCCCTCTGGCGGCGGGTTGTTGTTCTGCTTTCCAAACGTCATGGAGGCGACAGCCACATCACACACGCACCGCTTGTAGACGTTGTCGCCGTCCAGGCCCAGGCCGCCACGTCGACGCAGCGTGCTGACGACCTCGTCGGCGTCCAGCCCGCTGTCCTTGAGTACGATGTCGCGCTCGGGCTCGCCTGGGGTGTAGATGACCAGAGCGAGCTTCGCCTCTGGCCAGAGAGCAGCTGCTAGGCGCTCCAGGCAGTCGTTTGCGGTCTGGTGGAATCGTTGAATTGCAGACATAGGGAGTCCTCGCCCGCGCAGGTCGGCGGGCTTTTGTGATGGGGAAGGGGGTTACTGCAGGTGGGCGCCGTGCTTGAGCAGGCCGTCGCGGTCTTCGCGGAGGTTGTTGCGGTCGGCGGCCAAGCGCTGGATGCCGCGGTGCAGGTACTGCGCGATGGTTTCGCCGCCGTGCAGGTCGCCGGGCTTGACGCCTTTCAGCACGGCCTCGAGTTCATGGATGGTGAGCTGCTCGATCATGGCATCAGCTCCTTCGGCACTTGGACGGTGTCGCCCAGCCTGGCGGCGACGATGGCGCGACATGCGGCAATAAGGGCTGTATTCCCGGCCTGGCAGAACTCGCCGCTGTCCGTGATTACCCAGCCAGCCCAAACGTCGTCAGTGCTCTGCGGGCAATGCAGGCTGACCATGCGGTTCTCGATCAGCGGCCCGCCAAGCGCCCAGGACTCCCACGGTGCGTACCGCTCGTAGCGCCCCGTAGCTTCGGCCCGGTGGATGACGAACACGCGCCAGCCATTGCCGTAAATCGGGGTGTCCAGGTACAGAGTCAGGCCCTCGGCCATTCCCACCGCCCAGCCCAGGGCCTCGCCGGACAACTCGGCCGTCTTCATTTCGATCAGGTTGGTCATGGCTGCGCTCGCAGTGCGATGTCGATCGCCAGTCTTTTCGCTTGGTCTTCCTCTTGACCGCTGGGGTTGGTCAGGCAGACCGCGCCATACGTCTTGGTGCCCATGAAGCCCTCTTCGACGTAAATGTCTCTGCCGCCGAAGGGAAGCACCTCGACCACAACCTTCCGGGACTTGCTCAGCATGAAGTCCAGGCGTTCTGTGTCTGTAAATTCGCTCACAGGTAATACCTCTCGTCGACCCAGCGCCCTGGCGCCATCGCGGGCATGGGTTCGGGTTGTTGTTCATGCGGGGATGCCGGAAGCGAGACTTCGATAACAGCCTTCAACTGGCAGGACTTCGTTTCACGCTCGATGAGCAGGCCCACGCAGATGCCCTGCACAAAGACAAGGAGGTTGACCAGCACGCATCCCGCGAACACCCGGGGCGTCATGGCGTCGCCACCCGGCGACCCCACCAGCACACGGGGCCGTCGTCACTATCGTGAATGGCCAAGCAGAACCAGCCTTCACCCTCGGGACGGCCTGGCTCCCAGTAACTGCAATCAGGGTCGTCGGAATCGAAGTAGCGTTCGGCGATGTCCTGTGGAGCGTCGGTCTCAAGCTCGACCATCACTACTTGCAAGCCCTGCTCGGCCAGCCAGGCCTTGTACTTGGCGCCATCCCCTTCATTGAAGTCGGGCAGGTCCGGGTGCTGAAACATGCCGTTCTCGTCCCGGCGTACTACCGCATGGCGGATCAAACCTTGACGGTCGAGGCGCTCAATCTCCGCGAGGATGAGTGCGCCGGCTTTCACCAGGTCGCGGCGCCGATCTGCGCTTGGCTTGAATGTGTCCGGCGCCCATGGCCAATCGGTACTCATGGTGCGAGGCTTACCTGCCAACCGTGCGTACACGCTCGCCGCCTTGGCCAGTTCGCCGCTCACATAGCCATCTTCGCGACACAGCGAGTAACCTTCGTCGCTAGCTTGCCGCTGGCGCTCGAGCACGACAGCCAGCGCCGCACGGTTGAGGGTGATTCCACTTTTCTCGGGCATGACGATTCCTTTGCCGCCACATCGCGGCAGTGAATAGAGGGGAGAGGGGTTACATCGGGGGTTACAGCAGGATCGACAGCGGCAGCCAGAACAGGGTCAGGCAGCCGAGCACGCACCAGGTGATCATGGCTTGCGCTCCAGGGCGGCGCGGGCCTGCCATCCTCGCCAGGGCTGATACGCATCGTTGATGAAGGTCGTGTCGGTATCAGGGGCGAGGCCGCGCTCTACGCAGAACCAAGCATCAAACTCCGACCGCTCGTCGATCTCAACCGGCGCGCTCGGCTCTGCGCTGGCGGATAGGACTTTTTCGAGGCGGTCCCATATCACCCCTGGACGCAGTGCGCGAACTGCGGAAACCTCAGCCAACACACGCAACAGGCCATGCGCCTCGGCCAGCTGAACTCGGCATTGCCCAGCGACGGTGGTTAGCTCAACATTGTTGTCGCGGAGCCGCTTGCGATCCGCTTCTGTCTCGGCCAGCTGGGCGCGCACTCCTTCCAGTCGAGCGTTTTGCTGGTCACGCTCAGCTCTGTGATATGATGCCTGCGCCTGTCTGCGCCTGTTCTTGGCGCAGCTCAGCGCGCAGCCGCTCAACCTCGGCAGGGTCGGCGTGGGTGTAAGCCAGCTCGAGGCGCGAATAGAACCCGCGCTCCACGTCATTACGCGCGGCCTGCAGCGATGCTGGATCTGCGTCGTACCAGTTCCCTTCATCGCCGTCTGGATCAATGCAACGAAACGCTACCGGATCGCCCTGGCCCTGCTTAGCCTCCAGCGCCGCCTGGTACCCAGCGCGGAAGAGGTGGTAGTCGTTGATCGTCTGCGGCTCGACGAAGCTGGCGCCATCGCGTACCAGCTCGCTCTGGTCCAGGCCGTTCGGGTTGATGCTGACGAACAGGTCGCGCACGTCGATGTAGTCGTGTTCTGTAGGCATGGGGTGCTCCTTGCCTATGCGGCTTCAAGTAGGGCTTCGATGATTCGCTGGCCAGCGGCGACACCGCATTGCCGGCCATGTGTATGCCAGCTGATGGTTGTCAGGCCGGAGGATGGCAGAGGGGAAGGGCTGGGCGGCTATGGCCTCGCTGGCG
>JAQZAY010000063.1 GCA_029239415.1 Pseudomonas sp.
GGTGGTGGGCGTGGCCGACGAGCGCATGGGCGAAGTGGGATGTGCCTGTGTGGTGCTGCGTGAAGGCCAGCAGTTGAAGGCCCATGAGCTGGTCGCCTGGAGCCGCGAGCGCATGGCCAACTACAAGGTGCCCCGGCAGGTACGCTTCATGGCCTCGTTGCCGCTCAATCCGTCGGCCAAGGTGGCCAAGAACGAGCTGCGCACCTTGATCGCGGCGAGCGCCAGCCAACTCGCCTAGGCCAAACGGATGATGTCTGCTCGACGCCGGCGCTCCACGCTGCGCCGGCGATCCACAACAACAAGAAAGGAAACCTGCATGGCTAGGCACGATTCACGTATCTGCAAGGACGTACTCCCCGGCGCAGCGCTGCTGACCCTGGCGGTGGCCTGCACCCAGGCCCATGCCGGCCCGCGTCTGGAGCTGGGCGAGAACACCACCCTGGACACCTCGCTGACCGTCAACTACACCGCCTCGATGCGCACCGCCAAGCCTGCACAGCAGTACCTCGGCGACCCGAACAACGACGACGGCTCGCGCAACTTCAAGCGCGGCTCGCTGGTCAACAACCGCTTCAGCGTGTTCGGCGAGATGCTGCTCAAGCACGAGAACCTCGGCGCAGTGCTGCGCGGCAGCCACTTCTACGACGACGTCTACCACAACCGCAACGACCACGACTCGCCCGACACGGTGAACAAGCTGGGCCGCCCCAATGCCTTCAACGAGGAGACCCGGCGCCTGAGCGGCAGCAAGGCGCGCCTGCTGGACGCCTACGTGTATGGCAACTTCGATGTCGCCGACGACCAGTACCTGTCGCTCAAGGTCGGCCGCCACCTGGTCGCCTGGGGCGAGAGCCTGTTCTGGGCCAACATCAGCCAGGGCCAGGCGCCGGTGGACGCCACCAAGTTCAACGTGCCGGGCACCGAGGCCAAGGACGCCTACCTGCCGGTGGGCCAGGTGTCGGCCTCCTGGTCGCTGAACGAGGACCTGACCCTGGTCGGCTACTACCAGTACGAGTGGGACAAGACGCAGCTCAACCCGGTCGGCGACTTCTTCGGCAGCGACACCTTCGGCCCTGGCGCCGAGTTCTTCAGGCTGGGGGCAGGGGTGGTCGAAGGCCTGCCCGCCGCGCAGGCGGTGGCCTATGCAGGCAGCGTCAAGCCCAGGGACAGCGGCCAGTGGGGACTGGGCATGCGCTACCGGGTAACCGACAACACCGAGGTCGGCCTGTTCCACTATCGCTACCACGAACGCGTGGGCTCGCTGTTCTTCGACTTCAGCGGGCAGACCCAATACTCCTCGCTGGACGACATCGGCCAATATGCCAGCGCCGGCAGCGGCCCGGTATACCGCCTGGGGTACATGGAAGACGTGGAACTGACCGGGGTGAGCTTCAGCTCCAAGCTGGGCGACTCGGTGCAGTTCGCCGGTGACCTGAGCTACCGCGACGGCGCCGCGGTGTACCTGGACAACGGTGCACCGGCGCGTGGCCAGATCTGGCAAGGCAACCTCAACGGCAGCTACATCCTCGGCCCAAGCTTCCTGGCCCAGCAGACCACCTTCATGGCCGAGGTCGTGCACCAGCACATCCAGGGCGTCGACACCGTGCACATCAGCGGTGGCGGCCCGGGCGTGGACGGCAGCTTCAACCAGTTCCAGTCTGCCACCCAGACCCGTGGCCAGACCTTGCTCGGCGTCAGCGCCTACATGGACCACCCGGGCATCGCCGACGGCATCGACCTGGTCACCCGCGTATCCTGGACGCAGAACCTCGATGGCAGTGCCTACCAGGGCCTGGGCCGCGACGAGAAGCGCCTGACCATCGGTGGCGACTTCAAGTATCTGGGCAACTTCCAGGTCGGCCTGACCTACGTCGCCTACCTGAGCTCACCCGACGTTGCCCACGGGCGCCTGCTCGCGGACCGCGACTACGTGTCGTTCAACACCAAATACACCTTCTGACAACTAGGGTCTTGCCATGCATACGTCCCCGTTCAGTCCAATCGCGATTGGTCCGTTGACCCTGAAGAACCGCTTTATCAAGGCCGCCACCAACGAGGGCATGAGCGCCCAGGGCCTTCCTTCCCGGCAGTTGGTCAAGCTGCATGGCGACCTTGCCCGAGGCGGGGTGGCACTGACCACCGTGGCCTATTGCGCGGTCAGCCAGGATGGCCGCACCTTGCCCAATCAACTGTCCCTGACCCGTGAGAGCCTGCCGCATTTCAAGGCCCTGACCGATGAAGTCCACCGCGCGGGCGGGCTGGCCAGCGCGCAGATTACCCATGGTGGCTGTTTTACCTTCATTCGAGAACGCGCGACTCGCTACCCGCTGTCGGCCAGTGGCGGCTTCAACAAGATCGGCATGATGAGCGGCATGTTCTTCAAGCAGGCGATGACCGAAGACGACATGCGTCAGGTGGTCCAGGACTTCGCCCAGGGCGCGCGCCTGGCCCGAGAGGCGGGGTTCGATGCCGTGGAGATCCACATGGGCCACGGCTACTTGCTGAGCCAGTTCATCTCGCCGCTGTACAACAAGCGGCGCGACCAGTACGGCGGCAGCCTGGAAAACCGCCTGCGCTTTCCCCGCCGTGTCCTGCGCGCCGTGCTCGATGCGGTCGGCCGCGAGCTGGCGGTGATCTGCAAGTACAGCATCACCGAAGGCGTGCGGGCCGGCAATAGCGCCGACGACGGTGCGCGAATAGCGCGCATGCTCGAACAGGAGGGCGCCCACCTGCTGGTGCTCAGCGCGGGCATGAACGCCGAGTCGATCACCACCATGTTCGGCTCCTCTTTTCCCAAGGAAAACCGGGTCCAGCAAAAGAACCCGGTGATCGCCCTGGCGATGAAGATCCAGCGCCTGCGAGACCCGCAGGTCGAGTTCCGCGAATTGTACCTGCTCGAGCACGCGCGCAAGGTCAGGGCGGCGGTGAAGATGCCGCTGGCCTACCTGGGCGGGGCACGGAGCCTGCGCAGCATCGAGCAGGTGATGGGGGAAGGCTTCGACCTGGTCGCCATGGGCCGCGTGCTGCTGGCCGAAAAGGACTATGTCGACAAGCTTGCCAGCGGTGCCAGCAAGGACTCGATCTGCACGGCCTGCAACCGCTGCGTGGCGATGATGTACACCCCGGGCGGGACCTCCTGCGTGCTCGGCGCGCCAGGCGATGCCGAGCTCAACCGGCAACCGGCCGGTGCTGTCTCGAAGGCTGGCTGAGGCCTGGCGTGCATCGCCGGCCGCGTCGGCGATGCACCTCCTGGAAGGCTTAGCCGTGGCGCAGGAACTCCAGGCAGCTGCGGTTGAACAGCTCGCGGTGCTCTACCTGCACCCAGTGGCCGCAGCGGTTGAGCACGATGAAGCGCGCTTGCGGCGCGCCATCGATGATGCGCTGGGCGCCGCCGACCGGGTTGAAGTTGTCGTTGCTGCCCCAGAAACCCAGTATCGGACACTGCAACTCGCCCAGGCGCGAGGCCATGTTCGGCACCTGCATGGTGCTGAACAGGTTCTGCGGCTGTGTCTGCGCGACGGCCACGCGTTCGAGCAGCAGGCTCTGTGGCAGGATCGAGTCATCGAACAGCTGCAGGCGCATCATGCTGCGCATCTCTTCAAGGCCCACCGGGCCTGCGTTGAACAGGCTGACCATGCGCACGATGCCTTCCATCCTGAAGTAGGTCTCGCGATCCTCGACACCGCCCGGTGCCAGCAGGATCAGGCGCTCGATCCGCCTGGGCAGGCGCAGTGCCAGGCCCAGGGCAATCGCGCCGCCCAGTGAGTTGCCAAGCACCGTGCAGCGGTCGATGTCCAGCGCATCGAGCAGGCCGGTCACGCTGTCGAGGAAAAACGCCAGGTCGTACTGCACGTCAGCAGGCTTGTCGGA
Source organism: Pseudomonas sp. (assembly GCA_029239415.1). Next base: position 3,871 of record JAQZAY010000063.1, read on the forward strand.
ACGCCCGAACCCGGGCAGGTCGAGCACCAGGTTGCGGTAGCCGGCGTCCGTGAACTGCGGGTAGTTGCCCTTGAAGTTGCTGAAGCCGCTGGCCCCCGGGCCACTGCCGTGCAGCCACACCACCACAGGCCCCGTGCCTTCGTCCAGGTAGTGCAGGCGCAGGCCGCTGGGCAGCGTCAGGTAGTGGCCGGTGGGTAGCGGCAAGTCTTCGGGTTGGCTCATGTCGGGTCTCCGGATCGGCTGGGGAAAAGTGCGAGTGGCCCGGCCCGCACGAGCGGGTCTCGGTGCCTGGATCGCGCACCTGGATGATCCGTTCAGGGCGGCGGCCCGGCATCGTCCATTCAGACCACTGCCCGCGAGGCTGCGTTAGTCCTATCGGACGATGACTCGGGCGCGGACACGGCCCAATCATGCAAGCCAACGGCCTGCGCTGCTTGCCAGGCTTCCACGCACTGCAGGAGAAGGGTATGAAGTTGCTGAACAAGGTTGCCTTTGTCACGGGGGCGGCGCAGGGAATGGGGCAGGCCATGGTGCGCCGCTTCGTCGCCGAAGGCGCCAAGGTGGTCGCGGTCGACCTCGACCAGAAGGCATTGCTCGACGGCCTGGACGGTCTGGCTGATCTGTCGGACCGAGTCCTGGCACTGAGCTGCAATGTCGCGGACGCGGCCGCTGTCGCCGATGCCATGGGCCAGGTCGAAGCGCGCTTCGGCGGCCTGGATATCCTGGTCAACAACGCGGGGGTCGGCGCCTTCGACAGCTTCCTGGAAACCTCGGACGACAGCTGGGCACGGGTGATCGGGGTCAACCTGGGCGGTACCTTCCTGTGCTGCCGCGAAGGCGCCCGCCTGATGCTCAAGGGCCAGCGCAAGGGGGTGATCATCAATCTTTCCAGCACCGCCGCGCTCACCGGCGAAGGACCGAGCCACTACTGCGCCTCCAAGGCCGCGGTGATGGGCCTGACCCGCTCGATCGCCCGCGAGCTGGCGCCCTCGGGGATTCGCGTCAATACCCTGGTGCCGGGCCCGACCAACACCCCGATGATGGCTGGCGTGGCCGAGGAGCACATGCAGGCCATGCTCAGGAATGTGCCGCTTGGACGGCTTTGCGAGACCGATGAGATCGCCGGCGTGGCCGTTTTCCTGGGCAGCGACGATGCCAGTTTCATCACCGGCCAGAACATCGCGGTCAACGGCGGCATGGCCTTTATCTGAGGAGGCACACGATGAGCAAACGACTACAAGGCAAGATCGCGTTCATTACCGGGGCCGGTTCCGGTATCGGCCAGGCCACCGCGCTGCGCTTCGCCGAAGAGGGCGCCACGGTGGTGCTCTGCGGGCGGCGCGCACAGCCGTTGGAACAGGTGCTGGAGCAGATCCGCGCGGCGGGCGGGCAGGGCGACATCGCCGTGGCCGACGTCAGCGACGAAAAGGCCTATGTCGGCGCGCTGGAAGGCGCCGCACAGCGCCACGGGCGCCTGGACATCCTGGTCAACAACGCCATGGCCTACACCTGGGGCGGCATCGACACGCTGTCCACCGCTGACTGGCACGTCAACTTCGCCACCACCCTGGACGGTACCTTCTGGGGCACCCGCACCGCCATGCGCCTGATGAAGGACCAGGGCGGTGGCGCGATCGTCAACATCGCCTCGATCTGCGGGCTGTTCGGCACTGCCTGGATGGGCGGGTATTCGGCAGCCAAGGCCGCGGTGATCAACTTCAGCCGCGCGGCAGCCAGCGAAGGCGCCTGCCACGGCATTCGCTGCAACGTGGTGATTCCCGGTGTGGTCGATACACCGGCCACGGCAAGCATGCTCAGCGACGCGAAGACCCGCTCCAACACCGAGAAAGTCATCCCGATGAAGCGCGTCGGGCTGCCCCATGAACTGGCCAACGCGATTCTGTTCCTGGCCAGCGACGAGGCGTCCTATGTCACCGGAGCCAGCCTGGCCGTGGACGGTGGGCGCAGCTCCGACCTGTACACGGTGCTCGACTGATGAGCCGGGAGACGAATTCGCTGGAGGCACGCATCGATCGCCTGGAGTCGCTGGACGCCATCCGCCAGCTGGCGGGCAAGTACGCGCTGGCCCTCGACATGCGCGACATGGACGCCATGGCCAACTGTTTCGTGCCCGATGTGAAGGTTGGCCGCGACAAGTACGGCCGGGCTCACCTCAAGGCGTGGCTGGACGACACCATGCGCCGCCAGTTCCACGGCACCTCGCATCACCTGGGCCAGCACATCATCGAGTTCATCGATGCCGACCATGCCACCGGCGTGGTGTACTCGAAGAACGAGCATGAGACCGGGCCTGAGTGGGTGATCATGCAGATGCTCTACTGGGACGACTACCAGCGGGTCGACGGCCGCTGGTGCCTGCGTCGCCGCTTGCCCTGCTACTGGTACGCGACAGACCTCAACAAGCCGCCGATCGGCGGCCTGAAGATGCGCTGGCCGGGGCGCGAGCCCTATGCGGGCAGCTTCCACGAGCTGTTCCCTTCATGGGATGCGTTCTGGGCCCAGCGGCCAGACAAGGACAACCTCCCGCAAGTCGCCGAGCCCGCGCCGATGGAACGGTTCCTGGAGACGATGCGCCAGGGCGCGGGAGATCCCAGGATACGCGTCAGGTAGCGTCGGCTCCGGGGCAGCCCAGGCTGCCCCGGAGCACTGCTCAGGCGCGAGGTTCGCGCGGCATTCCCAATGCCCGCTCGGCGATGATGTTGCGCTGGATTTCGTTACTCCCACCGTACAGCGTGTCAGCCCGGCTGAACAGGAACAACGCCTGCAGGCGGCTGAGCTGGTACGGCTCGCCTTCGAGCAGCTCCGCTTCATCGCCCAGCACATCCATGGCCAGCTTGCCCAGATCGGCGTGCCAGGTCGACCAGGCCAGCTTGTAGATCATCGCCTCGCGCCGCAGGCTGCCATCCTGTGCGCCCGACAGCATCCGTAGCGAGTTGTAGCGCAAGACTTTCAGGCCTGCCCAGGCCTGGGCGATCCGCTGGCGAACCAGAGGATCGCGCGCCGCACCATTGCGCCGTGCTACCTCGATCACCTGCGCCAGCTCGTTGTGAAACTGCATCTGCTGGCCCAGGGTCGAGGCGCCGCGTTCAAAGCCCAGCAAGGCCATCGCGATCTTCCACCCTTCGCCAGGCTGGCCGACCATGTTGTCCACGCTGGTGCGCGCCTGGTCGAAGAACACTTCGTTGAACTCGCTGCTGCCGGTCATCTGCTGGATCGGCTGCACGCGCACCTGCGCCTGGTCCATGGGCACCAGCAGGAACGACAGGCCATGGTGGCCCCGGCTGCCGGGCTCGGTGCGCGCCAGCACGAAACACCAGTCCGATTCATGGGCCAGCGAGGTCCAGACCTTCTGCCCGCTGACCAGCCAGTGTTCGCCGCGCTCATCGAGGCGCGCGCGGGTTTGCACATTGGCCAGGTCCGAGCCGGCGCCGGGCTCCGAATAGCCCTGGCACCAGTACTGCGTGCCCGCCAGGATGCCCGGCAGGAAGCGCTGTTTCTGCGCCGCGGTGCCGAACGCGGCCAGCGTCGGGCCGACCAGCCCTTCACCGATGTGCCCCATGCGTCCTGGGCCGCCCGCGCGGGCGTACTCCTCATGGAAAATCACCTGGCGGGGCAGGCTCAGGCCCCGTCCGCCATCTTCCTTGGACCAGCCCACGCCTACCCAGCCGCCGGACGCCAGCTCGCGCTCCCAGGCTTTGCGCTCGCTGGAAAAACTGTGTTCATCGCCCGGCCCGCCGCGAAAGCGCAGGGCGGCGAAGTCGCCGCGCAGGTGCTCGGCCAGCCAGTGCGCGACCTCTTCGCGAAAGGCTTCATCCTCGGGGTTGAATCCGATTTTCATAGTGAGTCTCCAAGAATCCGCGCCGCCAGGCGCTCACGGTGCAGGGCCGGGCTGCCGAACAGTTGCTCGCTGGCGCGGGCGCGTTTGAAATACAGGTGCGGGTCATATTCCCAGGTGAAGCCCACCCCGCCGTGCAGCTGGATCGACTCGGCCGCGCAGTGGAAGAACGCTTCGCTGGCGTGGATCTGCGCGGTGGCGCAGGCTTCCAGCAGTTCCTCGGCCACCGCCGCGTCGCCCAGCGGGTCAAGACGCTCCTGGGCCACGCAGGCGGCGTACCAGCTGGCCGAGCGCGCGCATTCGAGCTCCAGCATGAGGTCGGCGCAGCGGTGTTTGACGGCCTGGAAACTGGCGATTGGGCGGCCGAACTGCTGGCGCTGGGCGGTGTAGGCCAGCGTCAGGTCCAGGGCTTGCTGGGCTCCGCCGGTCTGCTCGGCAGCCAGGCCGATCCCGGCGATCAGCAGCGTGTCACGCAACAGTGGCCACCCTTGGCCTGCGCTGCAGAGCAGCTGGGCGTCGGTCACCGCCACGTCCTGGAACGCCAGGTCAGCCAGGCGTCGGGTCTTGTCCAGGGTCGGCAGCGCGCGGCGATCGATGCCGGCACTGTTGGCGGGCACGGCGAACAGGCTGATGCCTGCCTGGCCTTCGCTGCCCGGCGTGCGCGCGGCGACGATGAGCAGCTGGGCGTCTGTGCCACCGAGCACTTGGAGGTATGTGCCGCTCAGGCGATACCCTCCGTCGCCCGCCAGCGCCAGCGCCTGCACGCTGCCCGCGTCGAGCCCCGGCTGGCTGGCGAAGGCCAGCGTGGCCGTGACGCCGCTGGCGATTTCGCCGAGCCAGTGCGCCTGCACCACGGGATTCTCGGCCAGCAGCAAGGCCGGCGTGGCCAGGCAGGTGGTGGCCAGCAGCGGTCCGCACAGCAGGTGGCGACCGCTCTGTTCCAGCAGGATCGCCAGGTCCGCGAACCCTTGCCCGAGCCCGCCGAAGCGCTCGGGAACGATCAGCGCCGGCCAGCACAGCTCCTGCGCGATGCGCTGCCACACCTGCGGATCATGCCCCTCGGGCCGGGCCATGGCCGCGCGCACGGACTGTGAGTCGCTGGCCTGGGCGAGAAAGCGCGCGGCACTGTCCTGGATCATCCGTTGTTCTTCGTTGAATGCGAACTCCATAAGCATTGCTCTCTGGTACGGCGGAGGAAGGCCTGAGTCTAGGAGCGCCGCCCGGGCGGCCGAATCATTGAAACGGACTAGGCCCCGCCACGCCTGGGGGCTCCGGACTGCGTAGTCTCAACGGACGATGAGGGCAATGGCCGTGATTCGCACAATGGCGGCATATCCCACTCTGCCATCCAGGAGCAGCGGCATGATCGAGATTCGCGGTTTGAGCTACTTCGTCGCCCAGTGCGCAGACCTCAGCCAGTGGCAGCGCTATGCCGTGGATGTGTTGGGCATGCAGGTGAGCCCGGCGCCTGCGGGCGGGCTGTACGTGAAGATGGATGAGCGCCCGTTTCGCATGCTGATCGTCGAAGGCAGCGAGCCGCGTTACCTGGCCTCGGGCTGGGAACTGGCCTCGCAGGCGGCGTTCGAAACGGCCTTGGCGCACCTGGACGCCTGTGGCGTCGAATGGCAAGCGGGCAGCGCTGCGCAGATCGAGCAGCGCGGTGTCCAGGCACTGGTCAGCCTGACCGACCCTTCCGGCAACCGTCACGAGCTGAGCTGGGGCCATCGCTCCGACTGCCAGCCCTTTACCTCGCCCCAAGGTGTGCCGCGCTTCATTACCGGCGACATGGGCCTGGGGCACACGGTGCTGCCAGCCCCCCAGTTCGACGCCACCCTGGCCTTCGCCAAGGACGTGCTCGGCTTCGAACTCTCGGACATCTTCAACTTCCGCCCCGATCCTTCGGCCGCGCCGATCCGTATCCATTTTCTGCATTGCCGCAATGCCCGCCACCACAGTCTGGCACTGGCCGAGTATCCGGTGCCGTCGGGATGCGTGCACGTGATGGTCGAGGTCGACTCGATGACCGAGGTCGGCCGCGCCCACGACCGCCTGCTGGCCCATGACGTGCGCCTCTCGGCAACCCTGGGCCAGCACCTGAACGACCGCATGACCAGCTTCTACATGAAGACCCCGTCGGCGTTCGACCTGGAGTACGGGCATGGCGGCCTGCAAGTCGACTGGGCCGAGCACTCGGCCTTCGAATTCACCCGCGTGAGCATCTGGGGCCACGACTTCTCGGTCGGCCAACAGTAAGGAACCTGCACATGAACAAACAACTGACGGCCGCTGATGCTGTCGCACAACTGCGCGATGGCATGACCATCGGCTTTGGTGGCTGGGGGCCTCGGCGCAAGCCGATGGCGATTGTCCGCGAGATCCTGCGCTCGCCGCTCAAGGACCTCACCGTGGTCGCCTACGGCGGGCCTGAGGTCGGCATGCTGTGCGCGGCCGGCAAGGTCCGCAAGCTGGTGTTCGGCTTTGTCACGCTCGATGCCATCCCGCTGGAACCCTACTTCCGCAAGGCACGTGAAGCCGGCGAGCTGGAGCTGCTGGAGCTCGACGAAGGCATGTTCCAGTGGGGCCTGCGCGCCGCGGGCATGCGCTTGCCGTTCCTGCCGACGCGTTGTGGCCTGGCCACCGATGTCACTCGGCTCAACCCGGCCCTCAAGACCGTGGTCTCGCCCTATGCCGATGGCGAAGTCCTGCTGGCGATGCCGGCGCTTGAGCTGGACGTGGCCTTCCTTCACGTCAACGTCGCCGACCGCCTGGGCAACAGCCTGGTCACCGGACCCGACCCGTACTTCGACCACCTGTTCGCCCGCGCTGCCCAGCAATGCTTCGTCTCCTGCGAGCGCCTGGAAGAGCGCCTGTCCCTGGATGCCGAGCAGGCGCGCGGCAACACCTTCGAGCGCTACCTGGTGACCGGCGTCGTGCATGCGCCCCTGGGTGCGCATCCGACCTCCTGTCCGTCCGACTACGGCTGGGACATGGCGCACCTCAAGGCCTATGCAGCCAGCAGCCAGCAAGAGCAGGGGTGGGACGAGTATGTGAAGACCTACGTGGTGCCAGGCGAACAGGCCTATCAAGACGCCAATGGTGGCGCTGCACGCATGGGCGCGCTGCCCCTGCCTGTGTTCTGAGGAGGATTGAACAATGTCTGCCAACTGTGAGTTCACCCTCGCCGAACTGATGATCGTCGCCGCATCCGAGGCCTGGCGCGGCGATGGCGAAGTGATCGCCTCGGGCCTGGGGGTGATTCCGCGCCTGGGCGCAAGCCTGGCCAAGCTCACCCACAGCCCGCAGCTGTTGATGACCGACAGCGAGGCCTTCCTGGTCGAGGACCCGGTGCCGTTGGGGCCAAGGGACGGCGAGGCACCGCGCTATTCGGGCTACCTGTCGTTCGAGCGGGTGTTCGAATGCGTCTGGGGCGGGCGCCGTCACGCAATGATCGGCCCCAGCCAGGTCGACCGCTGGGGCCAGACCAACCTGTCCTGCATCGGCGACTACCACAAGCCGAAAACGGCGATCCTCGGGGTGCGCGGCCTGCCGGGCAACAGCATCAATCACCTCAATTCCTTCTTCGTGCCCAACCACAACACGCGTGTGTTCGTTGCGGGCGAAGTGGACATGGTGTCGGGCGTCGGCTTCAAGGCCGAGCGCTGGCCCGAAGGCGTGCGACGCGACCTGATGGACATCCGCTGCGTGGTCACCGACCTGTGCACGCTGGACTTCGACGGTCCCGAGCGCGCGGCGCAGGTGCGTACGCTGCACCCAGGGGTGAGCTTCGACGAGGTCCAGGACAAGACCGGCTTCCCCTTGCTGCGCTCGCCACGGCTGCGCGAGACCGCGCACCCGAGCGCCGAGCAGCTGGCGCTGATCCGCCGGCTCGACCCGCACGACTACCGCAGCGCCGCGATCAAGGGCAACCCGCCCGGCATCCGCACCGCCTGAACCGAGGAGCGCCAACATGCACAGCAGCGACAGCCAGTTCGTGGTCCGCGAGGACCGGGCGGTCTACGAGACCGACGCCCCCGTGCTCTACAGCGTGACCGAGCACATCGCCACGCTGACCTTGAATCGCCCGGCGTTCCACAATGCGCAGAACTCGCAGATGACCTATGCACTGGATGCCGCGCTGCGCCAGGCCGTCGACGATGACCAGGTCAAGGTCATCGTGCTGCGGGGCGCCGGCAAGCATTTCAGCGCGGGGCACGACATCGGCACGCCCGGGCGGGACATCGACAAACCGTTCGAGCGTGCCCACCTGTGGTGGGACCACACCAACAAGCCTGGGGGCGAGCAGCTGTACGCCCGTGAGCAGGAAGTCTACCTGGGCATGTGCCGGCGCTGGCGCGAATTGCCCAAGCCCACCATCGCCATGGTGCACGGCGCCTGCATCGCCGGCGGGCTGATGCTGGCCTGGGTCTGCGACCTGATCGTGGCAAGCGAGGATGCGTTCTTCCAGGACCCGGTCGTGCGCATGGGTATCCCGGGCGTCGAGTACTTTGCCCATCCCTACGAGCTCAACCCGCGCATCGCCAAGGAGTTCCTGTTCACCGGCGAGCGCATGAGCGCAGCCCGCGCCCACGCGATGGGCATGGTCAACCGGATCGTCCCGACGGCCGAGCTGGAGGCTGCCACCTACGACCTGGCCGCCAGTGTCGCGCGCCAGCCACGCATGGGGCTGGCGCTGACCAAGCAGGCGATCAACCACGTCGAAGACCTGCAGGGCAAGCGTACGGGCATGGATGCGGCGTTCGCCTGGCATCATTTTGCCCATGCGCACAACGAACTGTTGTCGGGGGACAAGCTCGCCGGTTTCGACGCCAAGGCCATGGCCCAGGCCAACCGCCAGGAGCAGTCCTGATGAGTGCCTGGATGAACACCGCGCTGACCGAGGCCCTGGGTTGTCGCTACCCGATCGTGCAGACGGCCATGGGCTGGGTGGCCGACGCCAACATGGTGATCGCCACCAGCCGCGCGGGCGGCTTTGGTTTCCTGGCGGCGGCGACCCTGGCCAGCAAGGACCTCGAAGGCGAGATCCGCAAGGTCATCGATGCCACCGGGGGCAGCAATTTCGGCCTCAACTTCCACATGTTCCAGGACAACGCCGCCCAATGCGTGGACCTGGCCATCCGTTATCGGCTTCGCGCGGTCAGTTATGGGCGCGGCCCGGATGCCCAGACCATCGCCCGCTTCAAGGCTGCCAAGGTGCTGTGCATTCCCACGGTAGGGGCGCTCAAGCATGCGCTCAAGGCCCAGGCGCTGGGCGCCGACCTGATCACCATCCAGGGCGGCGAGGGCGGTGGGCACACCGGCGGTGTGCCCAGCTCGATCCTGCTGCCCCAGGTGCTCGATGCGGTCGAGGTGCCGGTGATCGCCGCCGGTGGCTACTCCACCGGCCGCGGCCTGGCCTCGGCCTTGGCGGCGGGCGCCAGTGGCATCGCCATGGGCACGCGCTTCCTGATGACCCGCGAATCGCCCACCCCGGCCGCGACCCTGGCGCGCTACCTGGCGGTCGCCGATCCCCAGCACGTGCGGGTGACCACCGCGGTGGACGGCATGCGCCACCGAATGATCGAAAACCCCTTCATCAACCGCCTGGAACAGGCCGGATCCTTCACACGCCTGCGCATCGCCCTGGGCAGTGCCTGGCAGTGGAAACAGTACACCGGCATGAGCGCCGGCCATCTGTTCAGGGTGCTGCTGCGCGGCTTGCGCGAAGACCCCGCCGCGCTGTCGGAGCTGGTCATGGCGGCGAACCAGCCGGTCTTGCTGCAACGCTCGATGGTCGACGGCCTGCCCGATGAAGGCATCCTGCCGAGCGGGCAGGTGGCGGCGGCCATCGATGAACTGCTCAGTTGCGCCGACGTGATCGAAGGCATCGCCGGCGAAGCCGAGCGTTGCCTGGACACCCTCATGGCCCGGCACGGGCCGGCGTGTGAACCCTCATTGTCCGTTCGCCTGGCGAACACTGGAGAAGCCTTGTGAATGCCGCCTTTACCACTGAACTGAACGCGGGTGTCGCCGAGCTGGTGATCGCCAATCCACCGGTCAACGCCCTGGACAGCCAGCAATGGCAGGCCCTGGCAGAACAGATCGACGCCCTCGGCGCCGATCCCGAGGTGCGGGTCATCGTGATTCGCGCCGAGGGCCGCGGCTTTTGTGCCGGGGTCGATATCAAGGAGCTCGACGCCCATCCCGAGCGGATCGTCCCGGTCAATGCCGGCAACTACGCGACGTTCAAGGCCGTGCACCGCAGCCCGGTGCCGGTGATCGCTGCCGTGCACGGCTATGTGCTGGGCGGCGGCATCGGCATCACCGGGGCTGCGGACATCGTCGTGGCGGCCGATTGCGCCACGTTCGCGCTGCCGGAAGTCGACCGCGGCGCCATGGGCGGCGGCGCCCATCTGCAACGGCTGTTCGGCGTGCAGAAGGTGCGCTACCTGTTCTTCACCGGCGACAGCATCGGCGCCCAGGAAGCCAGCCGCTACGGCTTCATCGAGCGCATCGTGCCGCGCGAGCAGTTGCGCGAAACCGCCCTGGAGATCGCGGCGCGCATCGCCAGCAAGAGCTCAGCCATGATCCGCATCGCCAAGGAAGCGCTCAACGGCATCGAGGACGGCAACCTGGAGGACAAGTACCGCTGGGAGCAGGGATTCACCTTGCAGGCCTACAACAGCCCGGATTCGGCCGAGACGCGCCGGGCCTTCGTCGAAAAACGCGACGCGAAGTTCTGAGGGCGCGCCATGCAGCTTACCTATACACCTGAACAGATCGCCTTTCGCGCCGAAGTGCGCGCCTGGCTCAAGGACAATCTGCCGCGCCAGCCGTTGGCCAGCTACGACACCCGCGAAGGCTTCGAGCAGCACCGGGCCTGGGAGGCGAAGCTGTTCGACAGTCGCCTGTCGATGGTGATGTGGCCCGCCGAGCTCGGTGGGCGCGGTTGCGGGCTGATCGAGTGGCTGATCTTCGAAGAGGAGTACTACGGCGCGGGCGCCCCCATGCGGGTCAACCAGAACGGCCAGCTGTTGCTCGGCCCGACCCTCATGGAGTTCGGCACCGAGGCGCAGAAACAACGCTTCCTGCCACGCATGGCCGCCAGCCTGGACATGTGGGCGCAAGGCTGGTCGGAACCCAACGCGGGGTCGGACATGGCCGCGATCACCAGCAAGGCGGTGCTCGACGGCGACAGCTATGTACTGAGCGGGCAGAAGACCTGGTCGACCCGGGCGACCTTCGCCGACTGGCTGTTCGGCCTGTTCCGCAGCGAACCG
>JAQZAY010000064.1 GCA_029239415.1 Pseudomonas sp.
AACGCGCTGATCGACGAGCATATCGAGCATGTCCAGGCGAGGATCGACGGCTTGCTCTCATTGCAGATGCAACTGGTGGAGCTACGCCGGCATTGCCATCCCAAGGAAGCACAGTGCTCGATTCTGCAGCACTTGGAGGTGAACGGCGCCGTGACAGCGCCGGAAGCGGAGCATTCGCATGTAGGAAGAAGCCACGGGCACTGAAACGCAAGCGCTGCAGGCGGTACTCAGACCGCCATCGGCGCGGTCATCGGCGCGTGGTGCTCGTACCCTTCCAGGCTGAAATCGCTCGGCTCGATCTTCTCCAGCCACTCGGGCTCGTACACGCCCGTCCTGGCGAACTCCGGCACACGGTCGCTGATCACCAGCCTCGGTGCTTCGAGCGGCTCGCGCTTGAGCTGCTCGTTGAGCATGTCCAGATGGTTCTCGTAGACGTGCGCGTCACCGATGAAGTAGGTGAACCAGCGCGGCGTGTAGCCGGTCAGGCGCCCGAACAGCGACAGCAGCGCGGCGCCTTCGGTGAGGTTGAAAGGTGTGCCCAGGCCCAGGTCGTTGGAACGGATGTAGAGGGTCAGGGAGATTTCCCGGGTCTCGACATTGGGGTGGAACTGGTACAGCAGGTGGCACGGCGGCAGGGCCATCTCGTCGAGCTGGGCGCAGTTCCAGCCGTGGAACAGGATGCGCCGGCTGCCCGGGTCGTTGACGATGGTGTCCAGGCACTGGCGCACCTGGTCGATGGCCTTGTAGAGCACGGCAAAGGCCTCGCCGTCCTCCTGGTCCTGGGCGATCGTGCGGTAGCCTTGCTGCTCGGCCAGGGCGATGGCCGCCGGGTTGCTCAGCGGAATACGCTTGAAACCGGGCCACTGGCGCCACTGCACGCCGTAGATCTCGCCGAGGTCGTCGTGCCCCTGGCGGAACGGGTTGGCCAGCCACTGGGCATTCTCGTTGGCGTTCTGGTCCCAGACCTTGCAGCCCAGCTCGCGAAATTCACCGGCGTTCTTCACGCCACGCAGAAAGCCCACCATTTCGCCGATCGCCGACTTGAACGCCAGCCGGCGGGTGGTGATGGCCGGGAAACCCTTCTGCAGGTCGAAGCGCAGCATGGCGCCCGGCAGGCTGATGGTGCGCACGCCGGTACGGTTACCCTGCAGGGTGCCGTTGTCGATGACGTCGCGAACCAGATCTAGATACTGTTTCATGGCTTACCTGTAACGAAGACGGCAGGGGTATCGCCCCTGCCGTGGAAAATCAGACGGCGGGTGTCGCCGTTGGCTTGCGATTATAAGCCCACCAGATCAGGCCGAGGCCGCCGATGATCATCGGCAGGCACAGTAGCTGACCCATGGTCAGCCAGCCAAAGGCGATGTAGCCCAGCTGGGCATCCGGAACCCGCACGAATTCGACGATGAAGCGGAAGATCCCGTAGAACAGCGCGAACATCCCCGACACGGCCATGGTCGGCCGTGGCTTGCGCGAAAACGCCCACAGGATCACGAACAGCGCCACGCCCTCGAGGGCGAACTGGTACAGCTGCGAGGGATGGCGCGGCAGCTGCGCCGGATCGCTGAAGGGGGGGAACACCATGGCCCACGGCACGTCGGTGGCCTTGCCCCACAGCTCGGCGTTGATGAAGTTGCCGATGCGCCCGGCACCCAGGCCGATCGGCACCATGGGCGCGACGAAGTCCATCAGCTCGAAGAACGACTTGTCGTTGCGCTTGCCGAACCACAACGCCGCCAGCATCACGCCGATGAAGCCACCATGGAACGACATGCCGCCCTTCCATACCTCGAGGATCAGGGTCGGCTCGGCCAGGTAGGCGTGCAGGTCGTAGAACAGCACATAGCCCAGCCGCCCGCCGACGATCACGCCCATGGACAGCCAGAACACCAGGTCGGAAAGCTTTTCGCGGCTCCAGGTCGGATCGAAGCGGTTGAGACGGCGCGAGGCCAGCAGCCAGGCGCCGCCGATGCCGATCAGGTACATCAACCCGTACCAGTGGATTTTCAGCGGCCCGATGGCCAGGGCCACGGGGTCGATCTGCGGGTAAGGCAGCATGGTGATTCCTCTCGTTTAAAGCAGAAAGCTCAGGCCGACGCTGAACAGCAGCGCGGCGAACAGGCGTTTGAGCAGGCGCGGCGACAGCTTGTGTGCCAGGCGCGCGCCATAGCGGGCGAAAAACATGCTGGTGGCGGCGATGCCGACCAGGGCCGGCAGGTAGACGAAGCCCAGACTGTGTTCGGGCAACTGCGGGTCGTGCCAGCCCAGGATCATGAAGCTCACGGCACTGGCCAGGGCGATCGGCAGGCCACAGGCCGACGAGGTCGCCACCGCCTGCTGCATCGGCAGGCTGCGCCAGGTCAGCAGCGGCACGGTCAACGAGCCGCCGCCGATGCCGAAGATCGCCGAGGCCCAGCCCACCACCACGCCCGCAAGGGCCAGGCCGGGCTTGCCAGGGATGCCGCGGCTGGCCTTGGGCTTGAAGTCCAGCGCCATCTGCACGGCGATGACCAGGGCGAACACCCCGATGATCTTTTGCAGCATCGGGCCCTGGATCAGCGAAGCGGTCTTGGCGCCGATGCCCGCGCCGATGAGGATGCCGACGGTCATCCAGACAAAGATCGGCCACTGCACCGCGCCACGCCGGTGGTGCTCGATGATGGCGTTGATCGAGGTGAAGACGATGGTAGCCAGCGAGGTGCCCACGGCCAGGTGGGTCAGCACCGAGGGCTCGAAGCCCTGCAGGGTGAAGCTGAACACCAGGACCGGGACGATGATGATGCCGCCGCCCACGCCGAAGAGCCCTGCCAGCACGCCGGCACAGGCTCCCAACAACACATAGAGTGCGAACTCCATTGGCATCCCCTGGAAAAACGATCCGGCATGGTAACGGAAGCGGGCACCGGGCCTCTAGTGAAGAGTCGGACAGCGTATGGATCGATGTGCCGGCTATGGGTAGAGTGAGGAAAAACACAGAGGCCAACCTATGTGCCTGATCGTCTTTGCCTGGCGGCCCGGAAATGCCCTGCCGCTGGTGGTCGCGGCCAACCGCGACGAGTTTCATGCGCGTCCTGCGCAGGCCTTGGCGGCCTGGGAAGATGCGCCCGGGGTGTACGCCGGGCGAGACCTCGAAGCTGGCGGCACTTGGCTCGGGGTCGGGCCGGGTGGGCGCTTTGCCGCGCTGACCAATATCCGTGACCCTCAGCAGCCGCAGGGAGCGCGGTCACGTGGCGAACTGGTCGCGGCGTATCTGCGCGGCGAACTGGGGGTCGAAGCCTATCTTGACCAAGTCGCCCACCGCAGTGCGCAGTACTCCGGGTTCAACTTGTTGATTGGGGACACGCTGCAGTTGGGCTACCTCCACGCACAGGACAGGGCGCCACGTTTGCTGGAGGCCGGCGTGTACGGGCTGTCGAACGCCGGACTCGACACGCCCTGGCCCAAGCTGCTCAGGGCCCGTGAAGGCTTGCGGGAAGTACTGGACGATCCGCGGCCGCAGCGCTTGATGGACCTGCTGGCCGATGACACCCAGGTGGCCGATGCCGAGCTGCCGCAGACCGGCGTTGGCCTTGCGACCGAACGGTTGTTGTCGAGCGTGTTCATTGCCAGCCAGAACTACGGGACGCGGGCCAGCACGGTGCTGATCGTCGATGCTCTGGGACGTCGGCAACTGATCGAGCGCAGCTTCGGGCCATTCGGCGGGCATCTGGGTGAAATCGAGCTGACGGTTTGACGCAATGCTCTGTGTACGGCTGGGCTAGACAGGCTTGTCCGCCCCCGGCCCGATCATCCGCGCCAGCCCGAGGTTCTTCAGCGCCAGCTGCAGCGAGCTGTGGATGACCTGCGGGTTGTCATGGCTCATGGCTTCGGCCAGCAAGTCACGCGCCTTGCTCATGTTGATCTGGCGCAGCATCCACTTGACCTTGGGCAGGTTGGTGGAGTTCATCGACAGGCTGTCGAAGCCCATGGCCATCAGCAGCACGGCGGCCGCGGGATCGCCGGCCATCTCGCCACAGATGCTCACCGGCTTGCCTTCGGCATGGGCATCGCGCACCACGGCCTGCAAGGCCTGCAGCACCGCCGGGTGCATGTAGTCGTAGAGATCGGCGACGCGCGGATTGTTGCGGTCGACGGCCAGCAGGTACTGGGTAAGGTCGTTGGAGCCGACCGACAGGAAATCCACCTGGCGGGCGAGCTCGCGGGTCTGGTACACCGCGGCGGGGATCTCGACCATTACCCCGACCGGTGGCATCGGCACGTCGGTGCCTTCGTCGCGCACTTCGCCCCAGGCGCGGTGGATCAGGTGCAGGGCTTCTTCGAGCTCGTGGATGCCCGAGATCATCGGCAGCAGGATGCGCAGGTTGTTCAGGCCTTCGCTGGCCTTGAGCATGGCGCGCGTCTGTACCAGGAAGATTTCCGGGTGATCCAGCGTGACGCGGATACCCCGCCAGCCGAGGAAAGGGTTGTCTTCCTTGATCGGGAAGTACGACAGCGCCTTGTCGCCGCCGATGTCGAGGCTGCGCATGGTGACCGGCAGCGGGTGGAACGCCGCCAGCTGCTCGCGGTAGATCGCCAGCTGCTCTTTCTCGCTGGGGAAGCGCTGGTTGATCATGAACGGCACTTCGGTGCGGTACAGGCCCACCCCTTCGGCGCCGCGCTGCTGGGCGCGGGCCACGTCGGCGAGCAGGCCGGTATTGACCCACAGCGGCATGCGATGCCCGTCGGGGGTGACGCACGGCAGCTCGCGCAGCGCATCCAGGCCCTGGGCCAGCTGGCGCTCCTCCTCGACGACTTCGCTGTACTGCTTGCGCAGCACCTCGCTCGGGTTGGTGAAGACCTCGCCCTTGTAGCCGTCGACGATCATGTCGATGCCGTCGACCTTCGAGTACGGCAGGTCGACCAGGCCCATCACCGTGGGAATGCCCATGGCCCGGGCCAGGATCGCGACGTGGGAGTTGCCCGAGCCGAGTACCGAGACCAGGCCGACCAGCTTGCCCTCGGGCACCTCGCCGAGCATGGCGGGGGTGAGCTCCTCGCTGATCAGGATGGAATTGTCGGGGTAGACCAGCGACAGCTGGCGGGCCTCCTGCAGGTAGGCCAGCAGGCGCCGGCCGAGGTCCTTGACGTCGGAGGCGCGCTCGCGCAGGTAGGCGTCGTCCATCAGCTCGAAGCGGTTGACGTGCTCGGTCACCACCTGGCGCAGGGCGCCCTGGGCCCACTGGCCGGTCTTGATGACCTGCACCACCTCGCCACCGAGGGCGGCATCTTCGAGCATCATCAGGTAGACATCGAACAGCGCGCGCTCCTCGGGCCGCAGCTGGGTGGCCAGCTTGGCCGACAGCTTGCGCATGTCCTCGCGCACGCCTTCGAGGGCCGTGTTGAACAGCGTGAGCTCGGCCTCGATGTCATCGACGCTCTTGTCCGGCACCACATCGAGGTCGGCAGGCGGCAGCATGACGACGGCGCGGCCCACGGCGGCGCCTGGCGCGCCTGGCACGCCGACGAAACGTGCCTCCTGGATACCCTTGCCCTGGCGCCCCAGGCCACGGATGGAACCGGTGGCCTCGGCATGGGCGATGACCCCGGCGAGCTGCGCGCTCATGGTCACCAGGAAAGCTTCCTCGCCTTCGTCGAACTGCCGGCGCTCCTTCTGCTGGATAACCAGCACGCCCACCACCCTGCGATGGTGGATGATCGGCGCCCCCAGGAAGGACGCGAAGCGCTCCTCGCCGGTCTCGGCGAAGTAGCGGTAGCGGGGATGGCCGGCGGCGTTCTCCAGGTTGAGGGGTTCTTCGCGCGTACCCACCAGGCCCACCAGGCCTTCGTTGGACGCCATGCTTACCTTGCCGATCGAGCGCTTGTTGAGACCCTCGGAGGCCATCAGCACGAACCGGTTGGTCTCCGGGTCGAGCAGGTACACCGAGCAGACCTGGCTGGCCATGGCCTCCTTCACGCGCAAGACAATGATCCCCAACGCCGTCTTGAGATCTTTGGCGGAGTTCACTTCCTGGACGATCTTGCGCAGCGTATTGAGCATGGCTCGGGGTCGAACTCCGTCGTCAGTCGCGCGTCAGAAGACGCGGGGCAAGCTCTTTGAGGGCGCGACGGTAGACCTCGCGCTTGAATGTCACTACCTGTCCCAGCGGATACCAGTAGCTGACCCAGCGCCAGCCGTCGAATTCGGGCTTGGGGGTCAGGTCCATCCGGACCCGCTGCTCATTGGACACCAACCGCAGGAGGAACCACTTCTGTTTCTGGCCGATACACAGCGGCTGGCTGTGGGTCCGCACCAGGCGCTGGGGTAAACGATAACGCAACCAGCCACGGGTGCAGGCAAGAATTTCGACGTCCTCGCGCTCCAGGCCCACTTCTTCGTTCAGCTCGCGGTACAGGGCATCTTCCGGCGATTCCTCGGGGTTTATGCCCCCTTGAGGAAATTGCCAGGCATCCTGGTTGATCCGCCGAGCCCATAGCACCTGCCCGGCGTCATTCGTGAGAATGATCCCGACATTAGGGCGAAAACCATCCGGGTCGATCACGGCAGCAACCTCGAAAACGCATGTCACCGCATTGTTCCACAAAGCCTGCGAGCGCAGCAACGCGCCGCCACAGCTTATGTGCAGCCAGGTGAAGGCAAGATGATGCGGCTGCGGTATCCCGGGCGGGAGAACCGCTGCGGGCGGGCCTGCTCAGACGGGCCTGGTGCCCATCAGCCCGGCAATGACAAGGAAGCAAAGAGCGCTGAATACCGCCAGCACCAGGGTAAACCGCAGCCCAACGGCTTCGCCGCGCCGCAGCCGGTTCAGCCTGGTCACCAGCCACCACACGCCGAAGGCGCCAGCCGTGTAGAGCACACTCGAACCCAGTATCCACGCCTGCCCAAGCGGCCAGCCAGTCAGGTGCACCAGCCACCACCCGGTGAACGGCATGCCGACGATGCACAACCCCATCAGCAACCACCAGAACAGCCGAGGCCGATGCAATAGCCTGCCATGGACGCCAGCAGCTCCCGAGCGGCGCGCGCGCCAGGTCCACAGGGCGAGCCCCAGCGCGCTGACCAGCAGCAACACGGTGCTGAGCACGTGGAGGGTCTGGAGCGTGGTCAGCAGGTCCATGTCATGGCTTCCTCAGGCGTTGCAGCAAGCCTAGCCGCTCAGCCCAGGAACAGCCGGTAAGCCGGATTGTCGGTCTCGTCCCAGTACGGATAGCCGATCGCCTCCAGTGCCGCGGGCACCAGGTGGCGCTCGTCGTCGGGTACCTGCAGGCCCGCCACCACGCGTCCGTCGGCCGCCCCGTGGTTGCGGTAGTGGAACATCGAGATGTTCCAGCGCCCGCCCAGCTTGTTGAGGAAATTGAACAGCGCGCCCGGCCGCTCGGGAAACTCGAAGCGCAGCACGATCTCGTCGACCGCGCCTTCGGAGTGCCCCCCCACCATGTGGCGGATGTGCAGCTTGGCGAGTTCGTTGTCGGTCAGGTCGAGCACCGGGAAACCTTGCTCGGTCAGTTGCCGCACCAGGGCCACCCGCGGGTCGTTCTCCGGATGGGTCTGCACGCCGACAAAGATGTGCGCCTCGCCCTCGGCGTGGTAGCGGTAGTTGAATTCGGTGATCTGGCGCTTGCCGATGGCCTCGCAGAAGGCCTTGAAGCTGCCGGGGCGCTCGGGGATGGTCACGGCGATGATCGCCTCGCGGCCCTCGCCCAGTTCGGCGCGCTCGGCCACATGACGCAGGCGGTCGAAGTTGACGTTGGCACCGGAGTCGATGGCGACCAGGGTCTGGCCGGCCACTGCGTGGAGCTCGACGTACTTCTTGATGCCGGCAACGCCCAGTGCACCCGCAGGCTCGGTGATCGAGCGGGTGTCATCATAGATGTCCTTGATGGCCGCGCAGATTTCATCGGTACTGACGGTAATCACCTCATCCACATGGCGCCTGCAGATCTCGAAGGTGTGGTGGCCGATCTGCGCCACCGCCACGCCGTCCGCGAACAGCCCGACCTGCGGCAGCACCACGCGCTCGCCTGCGGCCATGGCCGCCTGCAGGCAGTTGGAGTCGTCCGGCTCGACACCGATGACCTTGATCTCGGGGCGCAGGTACTTCACATAGGCCGCGATGCCCGCGATCAGGCCGCCGCCGCCGACCGGCACGAAGATCGCGTCCAGGCGCCCCGGGTGCTGGCGCAGGATCTCCATGGCCACCGTGCCTTGCCCGGCGATGGTGTGCGGGTCGTCGTAGGGATGGATGTAGACGAAGCCCTTTTCCTCGACCAGCTTGAGCGAATAGGCCAAAGCCTCGGGGAAGGAGTCGCCATGCAGCACGACCTTGCCACCGCGCGAGCGCACGCCCTCGACCTTGATCTCCGGGGTGGTCTTGGGCATCACGATGGTGGCCTTGATGCCCAGCTCGCGGGCCGCCAGCGCCAGCCCCTGGGCATGGTTGCCGGCAGAGGCGGTGACCACGCCACGGGCCAGTTCCTCGGGAGTCAGTTGCGCAAGCTTGTTGTACGCCCCGCGGATCTTGAAGGAAAACACCGGCTGCAGGTCTTCGCGCTTGAGCAGCACCTGGTTGCCCAGGCGCTTGCTCAGCTGCCCGGCGGCATGCAGCGGGGTTTCGACGGCCACGTCGTAGACGCGCGAGGTGAGGATCTTCTTGACGTACTGTTCAAGCATCGGGAAAGCATCACTGAGCCGCGGGACAAGGCCTGCGAGTCTACCCCAGCGCCACGTCGGGCGACCACAGCAAAGCTGAGGTTTTACCGGCGCTTGCCGGTATACTAGGACGCTTTCAGAACTCCCGCCCCTTCCGGAGCCCGCATGACCCAGGACCAACTCAAACAGGCCGTCGCCCAGGCCGCCGTCGACTTCATCGTGCCCAAGCTCGATGCCAAGAGCATCGTCGGCGTCGGCACCGGCTCGACCGCCAACTGCTTCATCGATGCCCTGGCCCAGCACAAGACCGCCTTCGATGGCGCGGTCGCCAGCTCCGAAGCCACCGCCGCCCGCCTCAAGGGCCACGGCATCCCGGTCTACGAGCTCAACACCGTCAGCGAGCTGGAGTTCTACGTCGACGGCGCCGATGAAAGCGACGAGCGCCTGAACCTGATCAAGGGCGGCGGCGCGGCCCTGACCCGCGAGAAGATCGTCGCGGCCGTGGCCAAGACGTTCATCTGCATCGCCGACGCCAGCAAGCTGGTGCCAGTGCTGGGCGCTTTCCCGCTACCGGTGGAAGTGATCCCGATGGCCCGCAGCCATGTGGCGCGCGAGCTGGTCAAGCTGGGCGGCGACCCGGTCTACCGCGAGGGTGTCGTCACTGACAACGGCAACGTGATCCTCGACGTGTACAACCTGCAGATCACCGACCCGGTGGGGCTCGAGCGCCAGATCAATGCCATCGTCGGCGTGGTGACCAACGGTCTGTTCGCGGCGCGGCCGGCGGACCTGCTGTTGCTGGGCACCCCGGAAGGCGTGAAGACCCTCAAGGTCTAGGCAGCCTGCGAAACGTGTGCTGGCCGGTGATCATTCGGCTGGCTTCCTGAAGACATAGAACAGGTTCGGCTCGCTCACCAGGTAGATCGTGCCCGCCTCGTCCATCGCGATGCCCTCGGCCTGTGGCACGGTCTTCTCGAGTCCCTGGTACCCCCGGCGCAACGACAGGGTACTCAGGGGCCTGCCCTTCACATCGAGCTCCAGCACCAGCCGCGACTCGTCCGACAGCGCCAGCAGATGCCCGCTGCGCGCATCGAACAGCAGGCTCGACAGGTCCCTGACGAACAAGCGCGAATCACGCTTGGTGTCCTGCACCACGTTCACCGCGTAGGACTGGCCAGGATTGTCGTGGGGAAAGCCATGCACCTCGTAGATCAGCATCGGGTCGCGCTCCTTGGCCACGAACAGACGCTTGCCCGCCGAGTCGTAGGCCAGGCCTTCGAAACCCTTGTTGCCGTTCAGGTCGATGCCCAAGGTGAGCTGCTCGGCATCCCTGGCATCGAGCACCGTGGTGTCGTCGTGCAGGCGCACACGGATCAGGCGCTGCTGGCGCTCGTCGGTGACCACATAGGTGCCAGGCCCTACGTACTCCACCGCTTCCGGATCGCCAAAGCCGATCAGCGGCACGCGACGCAGGATGCGCCCGTCCAGGGACAGCTCGATCAGCTCGGAGCGGGCATTGGTGACGGTGAACAGGCTCTTGCGGTCCGGATCGTAGGTCAGCGCGGAGAGGTCGTCATCCAGTCCATCGACCACCTGCGCCTCGATCACCACCTGGTAGCGGTCCAGCGCCATGCTGTTCTCGGCCGGCTGCCACCAGGTCTTGAGATTGAACCAGGTCCGCTCGAACAGGCGCCATTCCTGCCCCGCCACCCCGCCCAGCACCAGGGCGAGCAAGGCAACCAGGATCAGGACCAGAGGTAGGCGGGAAACACGGCGCATGGGGGCAGACTCGGCTGGGGGGGGGAACGAATCTAACCATGAATCAGCTGAAGTAAAGCTTAATGCCACTATCCGGGAAATCAGCGGGTGTCGTCAGTTCTTGCGAAAACGGTAGAACAGGTTCGGTTCGCTGACCATGTACAGGTTGCCCTGCCCATCCATGGCCACGCCTTCGGCACGCGGCAGGGTGTCGCCCAGGCCGTTGAAACCGCCCAGCAAGGTCATGAAGCTGACCTGCTCGCCCTGCTCGTCGAGCTCCAGCAGCATGTTGGAGTCGGCCGACAGCACCAGCAGGTGGCCCGTGCGCGGGTCCACGCTCAGCGCCGAAAGATTGCGCAGGTCCAGCTCGGTGCTGGGCAACTGGCGCTTCTCGCCCGCCAGCGGGCTGCGTCCATCGCTGCCGAGGGTGAACAGCCTGGGTGGGCGCTCTTCGCCTACCACGATGCGCTGGCGCGCCGGGTCCCAGGCCACCGCCTCGAAGCCCTTGTTGCTCTTGGCCGATTCGCCCAGGTCATAGGGCGTGTAGTCGGCGCGGTCGAGCGTGGTGGTGTGGGCATCGACCTTGACCAGGGTCATGTCGTGCCTGCGCTCGTCGAGGATCGCCAGGTGCCCGTCTTCCAGGACGGCCACGCCCTCGGGGTTGCTCCAGCCCAGCAGGGGAATCTTGCGCAAGACATCGCCGTCGAGCGTCAGCTCGACCAGGAAGGGATTCTTGCCCATGACGGCAAACAGCGTACGGGTCTGGGGGCTGTAGGCAAGGTCGGAGGCTTCGTCGTCCTCCATGCCCGGCAACACCTTGGCGTCGATGTCGACGCGATAGTCCGGCAGCCAGATGCTTTGCTTCTGGGTGGCCGTGCTCTCGAAGGTTTCCTGGAGCCACAGCAGCCCGCGGTCGTCCCAGTGCATGGCGATCGCCACGCCGTAGCCGATCACCGCCGACGCGGCGAGCCATAAAGGCCAGCGGCGCAGGTGTCGGCACTTTTGCGCGGGAGGCTGAGCACTGGAGGAGGAAGCCATGATGGAATGTTCCTGGAGGTTCTTGCCGGTCTTTTCAGAGCATTCGCCGGCATGGGCACGTGGAAAACAGCCAGCGCATTACCGGATGCTTTGTGAAAAAAGCGGCAAAAGCCGCCAGGTGAGAGGCAGGCGGGATGACAGCCAGGGCTGCCACCCCTGCCGGCTCAGATGACCTTGCTCTCGAAACGGCTGGCGCCTGGCAGCTCCAGCACCAGTTCATCGCCCGGGTTCAGCGGGCCGACGCCCGCCGGCGTGCCGGTCAGGATCACGTCACCCGGCTGCAGCGAGAACTGCATGGCCATGTACTGGATGATCGGGATGATCGGGTTGAGCATCAGCGCGCTGTTGCCATCCTGGCGGACCTGGCCATTGATGGTCAGGCGAATGCCGATGTCGGTCAGGTCTTCGAACGTGCTGGCGGCGACAAAGGGCGGCAGCACGCAGGCCCCGTCGAAGCTCTTGGACAGCTCCCACGGCAGGCCCTTTTCCTTGAGCCTGGCCTGCACGTCACGCAGGGTCAGGTCGAGTGCCGGGGCAAAGCCCGAGATGGCGTCGAGCACTTCTTCCTCGGTGGGGTGCTGCGACAGCGGCTTGCCCAGCAGCACGGCGATTTCCGCCTCGTAGTGCACCAGGCCACGGTCGGTCGGGATCTTGAAGCCGCCGACCAGCGGCACCACGCAACTGCCTGGCTTGATGAACAGCAGCGGTTCGCTGGGGATCGGGTTGTCCAGCTCCTTGGCGTGCTCGGCATAGTTGCGGCCTATGCACACCACCTTGCCCAGGGGAAAGTGGATATGCGTGCCGTCTACATATTGGTGCTGATAGCTCATTGCCGACTCCTGGCGGTGTGAAAACTGCTGTTATTCCGGGGCGAAGATCTTCCCTGGGTTCATGATTCCGTTAGGGTCGAACACCTGCTTGATGGCCTTCATGTAGGCGATTTCGGTGGGCGAGCGGCTGTAGGCCAGGTAATCGCGCTTGGTCATGCCAACGCCGTGCTCAGCGGAAATCGAGCCGTTGTAGCGCTCGACGATCTCGAACACCCACTTGTTGACCTTCGCGCAGGTGGCGAAGAACACATCCTTGTCCATCCCTTCGGGCTTGAGGATGTTCAGGTGCAGGTTGCCGTCGCCGATGTGGCCATACCAGACGACTTCGAAATCAGGGTAATGACGGGCGACGATCGCATCGATGTCGCGCAGGAAGGCCGGGACCTTGGAGACGGTCACCGAAATATCGTTCTTGTAGGGCGTCCAGTGCGAGATGGTCTCGGAGATGTACTCGCGCAGCTTCCACAGGTTCTGCAGCTGGGCCTGGCTCTGGCTCATCACGCCATCGAGCACCCAACCCTGTTCGAGACAATGCTCGAAGGTGGCCAGGGCATCGCTGGCGACCTCTTCGCTGCTGGCTTCGAACTCCAGCAGCGCATAGAAGGGACAGTTGGTGTCGAACGGCGCGGGCACGTCGCCGCGGCCAAGGACCTTGGCCAGCGCCTTGTCGGAAAAGAACTCGAAGGCCGTCAGGTCAAGCTTGCCCTGGAACGCATGCAGCACCGGCATGATCGAATCGAAGTCAGGCGTGCCCAGCACCATCGCCGTGAGGTTGCGCGGCGCGCGGTCCAGGCGCATGGTCGCCTCGACGACCAGGCCGAGGGTGCCTTCGGCGCCGATGAACAGCTGGCGCAGGTCGTAGCCGGTGGCGTTCTTGATCAGGTCCTTGTTCAGCTCGAGCAGGTCGCCCTTGCCGGTCACGACCTTGAGCCCCGCGACCCAGTTGCGGGTCATGCCATAGCGAATGACCTTGATGCCGCCGGCATTGGTGCCAATGTTGCCGCCGATCTGGCTCGAGCCCGAGGACGCGAAGTCGACCGGGTAGTAAAGTCCCTGTTCCTCGGCGAACAGCTGCAACTGCCGGGTCACGACGCCTGGCTGGCACGCCACGGTGCGATCGGAGGGGTTGAACTCGAGGATTTTGTTCATGTAGTCGAACGACACGACCACTTCGCCGTGGGCGGCAACGGCGGCGGCAGACAGCCCGGTACGCCCGCCGGAGGGCACCAGCGCCATGTCCTGGGCATTGGCCCAGCGGACAATGGCCTGCACCTGCTCGACCGTCTTGGGGAAGACGATCGCCAGCGGCGCCGGCGCGAAGTGCTTGGTCCAGTCCTTGCCATAGGCCTGGAGCGAAGCGGTGTCGGTAAGGACCTTGCCAGGGTCGACCAGGGTCATCAGCTCATCAAGTACCGCGGAATGGGTCATCGCTTGAACTCTCGAATGATTCATAGTCACCCTGAGCACGCCTCACCTGTCGGGTAGAGCTGATCGGGAGTCGCCTATGCTAGCATAGCGACCCCGCCATTCGTGCTACAGGCCGATGTCGCGCCGCTTCACTTCCCTGCCATTTTTTCTCCGGGACACAGGTTTACGCAGATGAGCAAGACTTCTCTCGACAAGAGCAAGATCAGGTTCCTTCTTCTTGAAGGCGTCCACCAGAACGCAGTGGATACCCTCAAGGCTGCCGGGTACACCAACATCGAGTACCTCACTGGTTCCATACCGGAAGCCCAGCTCAAGGAAAAGATCGCCGATGCGCATTTCATCGGTATCCGCTCGCGCACCCAACTGACCGAAGAGGTCTTCGACTGCGCCAAGAAACTGGTCGCTGTCGGCTGTTTCTGCATCGGCACCAACCAGGTCGACCTGGATGCGGCCCGCGAGCGCGGCATCGCCGTGTTCAACGCGCCGTACTCCAACACCCGCTCGGTGGCCGAGCTGGTCCTGGCCCAGGCCATCCTGCTGCTGCGCGGCATCCCCGAGAAAAACGCTTCCTGCCACCGGGGCGGCTGGATCAAGAGCGCGGCCAACTCCTTCGAGATCCGTGGCAAGAAGCTTGGCATCATTGGCTACGGCTCGATCGGCACCCAGCTGTCGGTGCTGGCCGAAGGCCTGGGCATGCAGGTGTATTTCTACGACACCATCACCAAGCTGCCGCTGGGCAACGCCACCCAGGTAGGCGACCTGCACGAACTGCTGGGCATGGCCGACATCGTCTCGCTGCACGTGCCGGAGCTGCCCTCCACCCAGTGGATGATCGGCGAGAAAGAGATCCGCGCCATGAAGAAGGGCGGCATCCTGATCAACGCCGCCCGCGGCACCGTGGTCGAACTCGACCACCTGGCCAACGCCATCAAGGACAAGCACCTGATCGGCGCCGCCATCGACGTGTTCCCGGTCGAGCCGCGCTCCAACGATGAAGAGTTCGAAAGCCCGCTGCGCGGCCTGGACAACGTCATCCTGACCCCGCACATCGGTGGCTCCACCGCTGAAGCCCAGGCCAACATCGGCCTGGAAGTCGCCGAGAAGCTGGTCAAGTACAGCGACAATGGTACTTCGGTATCGTCGGTCAACTTCCCCGAAGTGGCCCTGCCGGCCCACCCGGGCAAGCACCGCCTGCTGCACATCCACGAAAACATCCCGGGCGTGCTCAGCGAGATCAACAAGGTCTT
>JAQZAY010000441.1 GCA_029239415.1 Pseudomonas sp.
GGTTATCCACAAAAAATGTGGATAACCTTTC
Organism: Pseudomonas sp.; assembly: GCA_029239415.1. The sequence goes on from JAQZAY010000441.1 coordinate 32, forward strand.
CGTCATCTTGCTGTGGAGGTTCCATGAGCGCTCCCTGGAATTTTGCTCGCTTCTTGCCGCTGGCCGAACGCCTGCTCAGTCGTGGGAGACTGCCGGCACTGCTGTTCGCCGTTGCGCGCAAGGGGCCACGTCTGGGCCGGCTGCGCGACGATGTGCGCCTGCTGCAGTCGCTGTGCCTGGCTTGGTGGCGCGGTGAGTACCGTGCCGTCAGTTCCAAGGCCCTGATCACTATCGTGGCGGGCTTGCTGTATTTCGTCAGTCCCCTCGATGCCATCCCCGACTGGTTGCTGGGGGTCGGTTTTCTCGACGACATCGCCGTGCTGGGCTGGGTGCTCAAGACCGTCGCCGATGAACTGGCGCGTTTCAAGGCCTGGCGCGACCGCCAGGCACCCGAGCGCCTTCGCGTGGTGGAGCGCTTGCCAGCCACTCCCGAGGACCTGCACCTGGAGCAACGCAGCGAATGATGGCACCTGATCGGCACAGACTCCCGAGCTTGGTAATATAATTGGCATAAGGGTTATGCCTATGGATTACATGTCGTGATCCTGCGAAGGGGGTAGGAATGGGTATTCAGGTCATCAGCCGGGACGGTCAGCCCAAATATGCAGTCGTCCCATGGGAGCAGTATCAAGCGCTGCTCAAGGCGGCGGGCCAGGCACCGGCCACTGCCGACTGCAACGCCGCCGACGACCAGGCGGGCACCACACACAGCGTCAAGCTGCCAGACTTCAGCGAGCTGGCGCGCTTGCGGCAGGCCAAGGGCCTGGCGCCTGAACACTTGGCCCGCAGCGTCGGCATCAGCCCGGCGTACCTGGCCATGATCGAATCCGGCGAGCGCCTGCCGGACGCTGCCATTCGTCGTAGTCTCGCTTGGGAGCTGGGTACCGGCGGCTGGAGCGAATCATCGTGAGCCAGGTCAGGATCAGCCGCGAGCATTGGCAAAACCTGCTCAGCGAGCTGGACCTGGCCCGCCGCCAACGCCATCTCCTGACCTACCGAGCCTTGCTCGAACGCTTGCAACTGCCGAGCCCGGCCATGCAGACGCTTACCGCGGCGCTCGAGCACCTGGCCGCGCTCGATGCGCGTGCCGAGCAGCCGCTGCGCAGCTCACTGGTGATCAGCCAGGGCGCCAGCCGGCTGCCGCGCACCGGGTTCTTCGAGTGCGTCGAGCGACTGGGACGTTTTTCCGGGCCGGTCGATGGCATGGCCGCTGCCTCATGGCATGCCTCGGAAGTGGTGCGGGTGTTCGAGTACAGCTACCCCGAACAGCCCTGAGCCGGCAGCGCCCGCGTGTCGATCAAGTGAAGGCTGGACCCGGCAATGTCCTTGGCCTGGCGCTTGGCCTGGGAGGCCAGGTCCGCCAGTAGTTCGGCATCCAAGGCACCGGCGGTCTCAGGGTGCACCTGCACCACGCCGATCGACAGCGACAGCAGCGCGAAGGTATCGCGCCGGCCAAGACGGTCATGGGAAACGAAACAGCCCGCTTCAAGGTGCTCGCTGCGATAGAAGCGCTGGCACTGCCGGGCGAAGGCCTCGAGCAACTGCTGCAGGCGCGCGTTCCAGTCATGCGTGCACAGCACCAGCATGAAGTCATCGCCGCCGATATGCCCGACAAAGTCGCGGCTGGGATCGATGCTCTCGCCCAGGCAGTGGGCCAGGCACAGCAGCACCTCATCGCCTCGGGCATAGCCGTAGAGATCGTTGAAGGGCTTGAAGCTGTCGATGTCCACATAGCATACGGCGGCCGCGCGCGGCTGTTGCAACAGGCGGGTCAGGCATTGCTGGATCGGCACGTTACCCGGTAGCAGTGTCAAGGGGTTGGCATGCCGCGCCTGCTGGATCTTCTGCTCGGTGATCAGCTTGAGCACGTCGATGACCCGCCCCAGGCCCAGGTAGCGGCCATGCAAGGTGATGATGAAGTCTTCCTCGATGCGCTGGCGGGCGCGGCTGGTCAGCAGGCGGCTGACCTGTTGCAGCGACTGGCCACGCTCCACGGCAAGAAAGTCCGTGCTCATCAGCCGGCTGATCGGCTTGCGCGCGAACAGGTCGGTGGCAAACGGCTTGAGCAGCGCGTCCGAAAGCGAGTGCCGGTGGACGATACCGCACGGCTTGCCGCGCTCGTCGAGCACTGCCAGCGAATTGAGGTTGGCCTGCCGGCGAAAGGCCTCGAGCACCTGCAGGGTCGCCGTGTCACCGGTGACAGCCTGTTGTTCGATGAGCAGGGCCGACAGGTCGCCGCTGTCCTCGTTCAAGTGCGTGGCCACGCCCGGCAGCATCAGCGGCAACAGGCCAGGGTTGTCACGCGAGGGGACCTCTTGTGGCCGCCCCAGCAGGTAGCCCTGCACCAGGTCGACGCCCATCTCCGTCAGCACCGTCAGCTCCTCGGGCAGCTCGATGCCCTCGGCGATCACCTGGGCGCGCGATGCCCGGGCGATCTGCAGGATCGAGCCGACGAACTCGCGCTTGAGCGGGTCCTGGTGGATGCCGTCGATGAAGTGCCGGTCTATCTTCACGTAGTCCGGGCGCAGTTCCGACCAAAGGCGCAGGCTGGAGTAGCCCGCGCCCAGGTCGTCCAAGGCAATGGAGAAGCCCATGTCGCGGTAGTGATGAAGCGCGTTGGACAGCAATCGCAGGTCTTCGGTAGGCGTCTGCTCGGTGAGCTCGATCACCACGCGGCTCGGTGGCAGGCCCAGCGCCTGCAGCAGCTTGAGCGTACGGCCAGACTCGTACTGGGGCTCGAGCAGCGATTCGGGCGAGACGTTGAGGAACAGCTTGCCGTCCAGGCGCTGCTCGCTGAAGCGCCGGCAGGCGCTCTCGCGACAGGCTACCTCGAGCTCGGTCAGGCGACCGGCCTGGCGGGCGATGGCGAACAGGTTGATCGGCGAATGCAGCGGGCTGTTGGACGGTCCCCGGCTCAGCGCCTCATAACCGAGGATACGACGTTCGGAAAGGCAGACGATGGGCTGGAACAGACTGTGGACACCGCGATGAGCCAAGATGGCGCCCAATGCGCTGAGCTGTTCGTTGACGGTCATGGACTGCTTTCCTGAATAATAAAGGGGCTGGGCGCTCACGCGCCCAGCCCCTTTATTTCACGAC
>JAQZAY010000442.1 GCA_029239415.1 Pseudomonas sp.
CGGGCTGTGGCAACGCCTTGCGGTCGAGCTTGCCGTTGGGGTTGAGCGGCATGGCCTCGAGCAGCAGCAGGTGCGCCGGGACCATGTAGTCGGGCAGTGCCTGGCGCAAGGTGGCCTTGAGGCCTTCGCACCAGGCCGGATCGACCTGCGCCGGGTGCGTGGCGACCACATAACCCACCAGCTGCTGCCCATTGGGGCCTGGCTGGGCCACGACGGCGGCGTCGCGCACGCCGGTCTCGGCCAGCAGACGCGCCTCGATCTCACCCAGCTCGACGCGGAACCCGCGAACCTTCACCTGGTTGTCCACCCGGCCCTGGTAGTCGAACACCCCGTCGGGCCGTTCGCGCACCAGGTCGCCGCTGCGGTACAGGCGAGCGCCCGGCGCGCCCAGCGGGTCGGGGACGAAGCGCTCGGCGGTCAGCCCAGGGCGGTCCAGGTAGCCGCGGGCCAGGCCGTGGCCGCCCAGGTAGAGCTCGCCCTGCACGCCGGCTGGCAGCACGCTGAGGTCGGCCGCCAGCACGCAGGTGCGGCGGTCGCCGATGCGCGTGCCGATCGGTGCGTAGGCTGCTGCGCAGTCGGTCTCGCGGTCGGCCTTCCAGATCAGCGGCGTGACCACCGTCTCGGTCGGTCCATAGCCGTTGATGATGTGCTGCGGTGCCAGGGCGGCATGCACCCGCTGGTAGCTGTCACGGGGTACGGCATCGCCGCCGAAGCAGTAGATCCGGGCCTGGGGTGGCTGGCCGTGAAGCTCGACATGCTCGGCCATCTGCAGCAGGTAGGCCGGCGGGAACGCTGCCACGGTGACACCGTGTTCACGCATGCGCGCGCAGGTCTGGCCGGGCTCCCACAGGCTGTCGTCACGCACCAGCAAACGGCTGCCATGGGTCAGCGCGGTGAGCCAGCGCTCGTGCGCCCCGTCGAAGGCGAACGACATGAAGTGCAGTTCGCAATCGTCCTGGGTCATCGCGTAACGCTGGCCGATCGCTTCGCAGTGCATCGCCAAGGGGCCGTGCTCGACGCACACCCCCTTGGGCGTGCCGGTGGAGCCGGAGGTGTAGATCACATAGGCCAGGCTCTGCGCCGGCACCGACACCTCGGGCGCGAACTCGGGCTGGGCGCCGAGGTCCAGGCGGTCCAGCGCCAGCACGTTCAGCGTCGCGGGCAAGGGCAAGCGGGCCTGCAAGGTCGTATCGGTGAGCAGCAAGGCGATGCCGGAGTCCTGCATCAGGTACGCCAGGCGCTCGCGCGGGTGGCTGGCATCGAGCGGGACGTAGGCGCCGCCGGCCTTGAGCACGGCCAGCAGCGCGACGATCATCCCCGGCCCTCGGGGTAGCGCCACGCCGACGCGAATTTCGGCGCCGACCCCTTCGGCCAGCAGGCGGTGCGCCAGGCGATTGGCCTGCCGTTCCAGGGCGGCGAAGCTCAAGGTCTGCCCTTCGAACACGACGGCAGGCGCCTGGGGACGGCGCGCGGCCTGGGCGGCGATGCGCTGATGCACCAACAGCCCGTCCTGCCATGGCTGCGGGGCGTTGGCCTGCTGCAACGCGGCCTGCGCCGTGGCATCGAGCAGTTCCAGGGTGCCCAGGGCCGCTTCGGGTCGGTGGCTGAAGCGCTCCATCAGGGCGATCAGGTGCTGGTCCAGCCGGGCGATGGTGGCGGCATCGAACGCGGCACGCTGGTAACCGTAATGCAGCTCCAGCGTACCGCCCAGGTTGACGCCGAGGGTCAGCGGGTAGTTGGTCTGCTCGCGGCTGTCCACCGTGCCGAAGCGCAAGGTCTGGGGCGCACCGCGCTCCAGGGCCTCGGCGACCGGGTAGTTCTCGAATACCAGCACGCTGTCGAACAGCGCGTCACCGCCCTGCCCGGCCCAGCGCTGGATCTCGAACAGCGGCGTGTGTTCGTGTTCGCGCAAGGCCAGGTTCGTCGCCTGCACCTGCTGCAGCCAATCGGCCACCGAACAGGTCGGCGTCACCGTGGCGATCACCGGCAACGTGTTGATGAACAGGCCGATCTGCTGCTCGATACCGACCAGCTCCGTCGATCGTCCGGCCACGGTGGCGCCGAAGGCTACCGTGGCCTGGCCACTGTAGCGGTGCAGCAGCACCAGCCAGGCGGCTTGCAGCAGGGTGTTGACGGTCACTTTCTGCTGGCGGGCGAAGCGTTCCAGGCGCTGGGTGCGCGCAGCGTCCAGCACACGCACATGGCTGGCGTAGCCTTCGGCGGGGTCGTCAACCGACCCATGGGCCAGGCGCGTGGACGCCTCGAGGATGGCCAGGCGTTCGCGCCAGAAGGCTTCGTTCACGGCCGCGTCCTGGCGCTGCAGCCACTCGATGTAGTCGCGGTAGCGGCCGGTCTTGGCCGGTGCCTGGCCGACGTAATGCTGCAGCACCTCGCCCATCAGCTGCGAGTTGCTCCAGCCATCCATGAGGATGTGGTGGTTGGTGTAGATCAGTTCATGATGCTGCTCGCCCGTGCGCACTGCGCACAGGCGCAGCAACGGCGCCTGGCGCAGGTCGAAGCCACGGGCACGTTCGGCCTCGGCCAGTGCCTCCAGCCGGGTATCGAGGTCGGCGTCGGCATGCCAGTCGTGGGCCTCGAACGGCACCTGGACGTGGCGCTCGACGATCTGCAAGGGTTGCCCGATGTCACCTTCCCAAGCGAACCGGCTGCGCAGGATGGGGTGCGCATCGACCGCCGCCTGCCAGGCCGTCTGGAAGCGCTCGACGTCCAACCCTTCCACGCTCACGCGCATCTGGTTGACGTAGTCGCCGTTGCCCTGGTCGTACAGGCTGTGGAACAGCATGCCCTGCTGCATGGGCGACAGCGGGTAGACGTCTTCCACGCTGCGCGGGGCGTCGAGCAGGCGGTCCAGACGCGGCTGATCCAGCCGCGCCAGCGGGAAGTCCGACGGTGTCGTACCGCCCTGGGCCTCGCAGCAGTGGTCGATCAGCGCGGTGAGCTCGGCGGTGTAGGCATCGACCAAGGCCTGGACGGTCGCGTCCTCGAACATCGCATGGCTGTAGGTCCAGCCGATGACCAGTTCGCCGGCATAGACCTGGCCATTGAGCGTCAGCCAGTTGCCCAGGGGCGCCGCAGCGCTCTGCTCGTCGCCG
>JAQZAY010000443.1 GCA_029239415.1 Pseudomonas sp.
ATCTGGCGGCAGGCGGCGGCGACCAATTGGTTGTGAGGGGCAGAAGGGCTGGGCATGGCGCGATTCCATCGATCGTCGAGGCAGGCATGGTAGCGCCTGGTACCGGCGGTGACACTCCGTTGCTTGCGCTCAACCCGCCTTGCGCAGGGTGAAGTTGATGCGCTGCGGACCCATCACCGGGTGCACCCCCTCCTTGAGCGGCAACACGCCATGGAAGCGCAGGCGATCGACTCCACCCCAGACCATCACGTCGCCGTGCAGCAGGGGCACACGCAACGGGCGATCGCTGCGCTGCAGGCCGCCGAGCTGGAACATCGCCGCAAGCCCTAAGGAAACCGAAACGATCGGCGCACCGTAGTCGCGTTCGTCGCGGTCCTGATGCAGGGACATCTTGGCGCCGGGCACATAGCGGTTGAGCAGGCAGGCATCGGGGCTGAAATCATCGAAACCGGCCGCCGCCGCTGCTTCCCGCGCCAGGGTGTGCAACACGTCCGGCAGCGCTGGCCATGGTCGGCCGGTAAGGGGATCGTCGCTGACATAGCGATAGCCTCTTGCATCCGTGCTCCAGCCGAACTGACCGCAATTGCTCAAGGCTACCGACATGGTGTGCCCGCCGGGCGTTTCCATGCGCCGAAAGGGGGCCGCCCTGAGTACCTCGCGCAGGGCCGGGAGTATCTCCTCAAGCCAGGGCAGGGCAAAGCCGCGCAGGACGAAGGTCTGCTCGCCCAAGGCCTCGCGGCGAGTGGGTTGCTGTGGATCGTCGAACAACGAGGACTGCATCGCGTTCAACCTTCGTCGCGCTGCCAGATGCTCCGGCCTTGCAGGCGCTGACGATCATGGGCCGCAGTGAAATCTTGCAGCGGTCCCTTGGGCACGATGCCCGTCGGATTGATGGTCGGATGGCTGGTGTAGTAATGGCCCTTGATGTGTTCGAAGTCGACCGTCTGGGCAATGCCGGGCCATTGGTACAGCTCGCGCAGCCAGTTGGACAGGTTTGGGTAGTCGACGATGCGCCGCAGGTTGCACTTGAAATGCCCGTGGTACACCGCGTCGAAGCGGATCAGGCTGGTGAACAGCCGCCAATCGGCCTCGGTCAGGTACTCGCCGGTCAGGTAGCGTTGGGTGTCGAGGGTCGTTTCGAGGCGGTCGAGTTCGGCGAACACGTCATCGAAGGCGCTGGCATAGGCCTGCTGCGAGGTGGCAAAGCCTGCACGGTAGACCCCATTGTTGACGTTGGGGTACACCGCTTCGTTGATGCGGTCGATGGCCGATCGCAGGGGCGCTGGATAGAGGTCCAGGCGGTTGCCGGTGAGGGCATCGAATGCACTGTTGAACATGCGAATGATCTCCGCCGACTCGTTGCTGACGATGCGATTCTGTCGCTTGTCCCACAGTACCGGCACCGTCACCCGGCCGGTGTACTGCGGATCGTCGCGGGTGTAGCGCTCATGCAGATACTGCAGCGGCCCCAGGTGATCACCACTGGAACCGGTGTCGCTGTCGAAGGTCCAGCCATGCTCGCCCATGTGCCAGCTCACCACCGATACGTCGATCAGCGTTTCCAGGGCCTTGAGCTTGCGCACGATCAAGGTTCGGTGGGCCCACGGGCACGCCAGCGAGACGTACAGGTGGTAGCGGCCGGCCTCGGCCTCGAAGCCGCCTTCACCATCAGGCCCCGGCGCGCCGTCGGCCGTGACCCAATGGCGGCGCTGCGAAGTTTCACGCTCGAACGCGCCGTTCTTGCTGCTTTCGTACCACTGGTCATGCCAGCGCCCTTCGATCAGCAACCCCATGTTCGTCTCCCCGATGCGTGTCCCCGAACTGTATCACGGTGCCCTGTAGCAGCGGCGCGAGCCGCGTCGGCGGCACACGCGGTCGATCTGGCATCGCGCCGATTGGCTACGACGATTTCGCACACCCTGCAAGATCCCGCGCCGCCCACAGGGCGCGGGCTTCTTCGAACGCCTCTTCGCGGGAGCTGCCCAATCCGCGCAGGGCCAGGGCCATGGTGGAGATCAGCGCCAGTTCGCCGTAACTGTCCTGACGCTCGCCCTGCCAGAACTCGACCAGATGATGGCTTTCCAGGCTGGGCGGCTTGACGTGGCGCTGGGCGGCGAGGGCGGGCCATTCTTCGTCCCAGGGCAGGTGGTCGCGGGTGCCATAGAGGTGGCTGGCGCTGTCCGGGTTGATCTCGATCTCGCCACCGTCGCCCTTGACCACGATCGCGGTGTCACCGAGCAAACCGCTGGCATCGCGGTGCACCGCCTGGTAGCCGGGGTGGAAGATGCTCTGCAGGCCACACCGCGCACCCAACGGATTGAGAATCCGCGCCAGCGAATGAATGGGCGAACGCAGGCCCAGGCTGTTGCGCAGGTCGATCATGCGCTGCAGGGGCGCGGCCCAGTCCACCAGTGGCGCGAACGCCAGGCCCTGTTGGTCCAGCGCCTGGCCTACCGCATCCCAGCACCGGCACAAGGGAATGTTCAAGGTGCCGAGCAACTGCTCGCTGTACAGTCGCCCGGCCGTGTGGGCGCCGCCGCCGTGCATGAAAATGCGCCGCCCGCTGCCACCCAGGCACTTGGCGGCGAGCAGGTACCAAGGCAGATGGCGCTTCTTGCCGGCGTAGGTTGGCCAGTCCAGATCGACGGCCAGGGCGGGCGCCTGCAAGCGCTCGCGCAGGGCAAGGGTGAATCCGGCCAGTTCCTCGGCGCTTTCTTCCTTGTGCCGCAGCAGCATCAGGAAGGCGCCCAGCTGCGCGTCCTCCACCCGACCGTCGAGCAGCATGCCCATGGCTTCGCGGGCCTCTTCACCGGTGAGATTGCGCGCGCCGCGCTTGCCTTTGCCGAGCGCCCGCACGAACTGGGCGAACGGATGCTCTTCGGGGGTTTCCAGGGTCAGTGCAGGGTAGTCGGTCATATGCAATTGGTCGGTTTGGGCAGGCCCGCCAGCTTCGCAGCGAGTTTGGCAGGAGTGCCGTTGAACAGGCGATTGAGGTGCAGGCTGTTGCCTTTTTCAGCGCCCAGTTGCTGCGCGACGTACTTGATCAGCGGCCGGGTGGCGGGCGAAAGCTGGTACTGCGCGTAGAAGCTACGCAGCAGTTCGATG
>JAQZAY010000444.1 GCA_029239415.1 Pseudomonas sp.
ATGTCCACCCCCACAGTTCGCGAACAATTCCTCGTCATCAGCGCCCTGGGCCGCAACCCCATGGAACTGACCAATGTACTGTGCCGCGCGGCCCACGACGCCCGCTGCTCGGTGTCCACCTCGCGCCTGACCCGCCATGGCGAATACAGCGCCCTGGTTCTGCAGGTATCAGGCAACTGGGACGCCCTGGCGCGCCTGGAAACCGGCTTGAGCTCGCTGGCCAAGAAGCACGACTTCACCGTCAGCCTGGTGCGCAGCGCCACCCTGGACAGCCGCCCGCAGGCGCTGCCTTACGTGGCCTATGTCAGCTCGGCGTATCGTTCCGACATCATCAACGAGCTGTGCCAGTTCTTCATCGACCACAACGTCGAGCTCGAGAACCTGACCTGCGACACCTACCAGGCGCCGCAGACCGGTGGCACCATGCTCAATGCCACGTTCACCGTGACACTGCCCGCCGGTGTGCAGATCAGCTGGTTGCGCGACCAGTTCCTGGACTTCGCCGATGCGCTGAACCTGGATGCGCTGATCGAACCCTGGCGTCCACAGAACCCCATGTAAGGATTGACCGATGGCTGTCGCTCTCAATGAACCTGTTGCCGATTTCCAAGCCCAGGCCACTGGCGGCCAGACCGTTAGCCTGAGCGAGCTCAAGGGCCGCCAGGTGGTGGTCTATTTCTACCCCAAGGACAGCACGCCGGGCTGCACCACTCAGGGCCAGGACTTCCGCGACCTGCTCGAGCAGTTCAAGGCCGCCGACACCGAGGTGTTCGGTGTGTCGCGCGACGGGCTCAAATCCCACGAGAACTTCAAGGCCAAGCAGGGCTTCACCTTCGAGCTGATCAGCGACAAGGACGAGGCGCTGTGCCAGCTGTTCGATGTGATCAAGCTGAAGAAGCTGTATGGCAAGGAGTACCTGGGCGTGGACCGCAGCACCTTCCTGATCGATCGGGACGGTGTGTTGCGCCAGGAATGGCGTGGCGTGAAGGTGCCGGGGCATGTGCAGAGTGTGCTGGAAGCGGCCCAGGCGTTGAGCAAGGGTTGATATCGGCGGTGGCCCCTTCGCGGCCGCTGACCGCTCCTACAGACAGGATCACCTGTGGGAGCGGGCTCTGCCCGCGAAGCCCGCACCGCGGTCTCAGAGCATCGGCGCGACGGTAGGCTCCTGCCTTGGCCAGGCATCCAGCACGGCCTTGAACAGGGTCGCCAGGGGAATGGCGAAGAAGATGCCCCAGAACCCCCACAACCCGCCGAACAACAGCACCGCACAGATGATCGCCACTGGGTGCAGGTTCACCGCCTCGGAGAACAGCAACGGCACCAGCACGTTGCCATCCAGGGTCTGGATGATGCCGTACACCACCATCAGGTAGATGAACTGGTCACCCCAGCCCCACTGGAACAGCGCGATCAGCGTGACCGGGACCGTCACCACCACCGCCCCCACGTAGGGCACCACCACCGACAACCCCACCAGCAGTGCCAGCAGGGCGGCGTAGTTCAGCCCCAGTGCGACGAAGGCGATGTAGGTCACCACGCCGCAGATGAAGATCTCGATGACCTTACCGCGGATGTAGTTGGCGATCTGCCGGTTCATTTCCTGCGCCACCCGAGTCAGCAGCGTACGCTCGCGCGGCAGGTAACCGCTGACCCAGCGGCCGATCATCACCCGGTCCTTGAGGAAGAAGAACACCAGGATGGGCACCAGTACGAAATAGATCATGACGTTGACCAGCAGAGGCAGGCTGGACAGAGAAAAGGTCAGTGCCCACTGGCCGAATTTGCCGATCTCGCCGCGGGCCGCTTCGATGGCCTGCAATACCTGCTCGTCGCTGACCAGGTGCGGATAGCGCTCGGGTAGCAGCAACAGCAGCGACTGCCATTTGCCGAGCATGCCGGGCAGCTCGTTGAACAGGGTGATCACCTGGTGCCAGAGCAGCGGCACGAGCACCAGCATGAACAGCGCCAGCGCGCCCATGAACAGCGCGAATACCGCTCCTACGGCCACGCCGGAGGGCACCCGCAGGCGCTCCAGAATGTTGACCAGGCCTTGCATGAGGAACGCCAGCACCATCCCCGCCAGCACGGGTGCCAGCATCCCGCCCAAGGTCAGGACGGCGGTGAACGCCAGCACCAGCAGCACCGCCAGAATGACGGCCTCCTCATCGGAAAAGTAACGCTGGATCCAGTCGCGTAGCACTTTGAACATTGAAATTCCCTTGAATGACCCAGCTACCAGGGTGGTGGCTCAGGCCTTGCGCAACCAATACGAGTAGACCCCGTCCAGCGCCTTTTCGTGTAACAGCGCATGACCTGCCAAGGTGGCAAACGAACGGAAGTCGCGCTGCGAGCCGGCGTCGGTGGCGATCACCTTCAGTACCGTACCACTGGCCATGCGGTTGAGTTCCAGCTTGGCCTTGAGCAATGGCAACGGGCAATTAAGACCGCTGGTGTCCAGCTCGACGTCACATTCGGGCACATCGTTCATCGATATCTTCTCCAGCCAAAGGGTGCCGTGGCGCTGCGGTGAATCCCGGCAGACTGCGGCGCGACAGAATAACCCAAGGTGCCGCCTCTGGTGGTCGCCGAATGGGGCGGCTACAGTAGGGCCTTTCATCTGCCGAGCTCAGTGCATGCCCTTTCTGCGCCCTACCCTGCTGACCCTCGCCTGCCTGCTGGCGCTACCCGGCCACGCCAGCGACCTGCCCTCGCTTGGCGACGCCAGCTCGGCGATCGTCTCGCCCCAGCAGGAGCATCAATTGGGTCGTGCCTGGCTGAGCCTGTTGCGCGGCCAGGTCAAGCAGCTCAATGACCCGTTGCTCAAGGATTTCGTCGAGACCAGCGTGTATCGCCTCTCCGAGACCAGCCAACTGAACGATCGGCGCCTGGAATTCATCCTGATCGACAGCAAGGAGCTCAACGCCTTCGCGGCACCGGGGGGCATCGTTGGGGTCAACGGCGGGCTGTTCTTCAATGCCGAAACCGAGGGCGAGTACATCGGCGTGCTGGCCCACGAACTGGCGCACTTGTCGCAACGCCACTTCGCCCGCGGCGTCGAGGCTCAGCAGCGCATGCAATTGCCGATGATGGCGGCGTTGCTGGCC
>JAQZAY010000445.1 GCA_029239415.1 Pseudomonas sp.
GGGTGCGGGGTCCAGGCCAGGTCGAATGCGTAGCGATACAGCACAAAGCTGATCAGTTCGCTACCCAACGCCGCCAGCACACCGCTGGCGGCACCCAGCAGACCGAACTCGATGCGCCGTGCCTTGACCAGCAGGCGCCGCTCGGCACCCAGCGCCCGCAGCAGCGCGCCTTGCCGAATGCGCTCGTCCAGCGTCGCCTGCAACCCGGAGAACAACACGGCCATGCCCGCAGCTAGCACGAACAGCAGCACGTATTCCACTGCCAGGGTGACCTGAGCCAGGATGCTGCGCAGCTGTTCCAGCAGTGCCTCGACCCCCAGGATGGTCGCCGCAGGGAAGGCGCGAGACAGCTCGACCACCTGTGAATCATGCCCAGGAGCGATGTAGAAGCTGGTCAGGTAGGTGGTCGGCAGGTCATCGAAGGTGCCGGGCTGGAAGATCATGAAGAAGTTGGGCTGGAAGTTGTTCCAGTCCACGGTGCGCAGGCTGGTGACCACCGCGTCGCGATTGGAGCCGCCAATGTTGAAGGTCAAGCGGTCGCCCAGCTTGAGCTTGAGGCTTTGCGCAACGCCTTCCTCGACCGACACGCCGGGCAGGTCCTGGTTCTGCGCATCGCTCCACCATTGCCCGGCGGTTATGCGGTTGCCGTTGGGCAGATGTTCGGCCCAGGTCAGGCTCAAGTCCCGTTGCACCGCGCGTTCACCGCGGGAATCCTTCTCGACCAGTTCCTGCACCGGCGCATCGTTGATATCCACCAGACGTCCCGGCATCACCGGGTACAGGGGCGCCGCACGGGCGCCGGCGTCCTGCAGGTGACGGGCGAAGGCATCGCGCTCGTCCGGCAGGATGTTCAGGGCGAAATAGTTCGGCGCATCCTTGGGCAACTGGTTCTGCCAGTTGTCCAGCAACTCGCCACGCAGCAGCGCGATCAGCGTCATGGCCAGCAGAATCAGGCCGAAGGCCAGGGCCTGGCCAGCCGCAGCCAGCGGATGCCGAAGCAGTTGCCCAAGCCCCAGACGCCAGGGCAGGGTGGAACGGGCCAGCAGCCGGCGCAGGCTTTTCAGGCCCAGCAGCAACAGGCCGCCCAGGATCAGCGCGGCCAGCAGGCCACCGGCGAGCAGGGCGAAGGTCAGGACCAGATCGAGGCTCAACCGCCACATGATCAGGCCCAGCGCCAGCAGCGCAGTGCCGTACACCAGCCAGGTGCTGGTCGGCACCGGCAGCAGGTCGCGCCGCAGCACGCGCAGCGGCGGTACCGCGCCCAGGGCCGCCAGCGGTGGCAGGGCGAACCCGGCCAAGGCGACCAGCCCGGTACCGATGCCGGCCAAAGCGGGCAATACGCCCCCGGCCGGAACCACGGCAGGCAACAAGCCATGGAGCATCTGGAACAGCACCAGTTGCGCCAACCAGCCGATCAGCGCACCGCTCAGGCACGCCAGCACACCGAGCAGGGCCAGTTGCACGCAGAACATCAGCATCACTTCGCGCCGCGACAAGCCCAGGCAGCGCAGCAGGGCACTGGCATCGAAACGTCGCGCGGCGAAGCGGCTGGCCGACATGGCCACCGCCACGCCCGCCAGCAGTACCGCCACCAGGCTGGCCATGTTCAGATAGCGTTCGGCCTTGCCCAGCGCGCCGCCGATCTGCTGGTTGCTGTCCTTGGAATCACGCAGCCGCTGGTTGGGCTCGAGCGCCGACTCCAGTCGCTGCTGATAGCTGGTCAGTTGCTCGGGCGTGCCACGCCAGAGCTCGCGGTAGGTCACTCGACTACCTGGCTGCACCACGTTGGTGGCGGCCAGGTCCTGCAGGTTGATCATCACCCGTGGCGTCAGGCTATAGAAGTTGCCGGCTCGGTCCGGCTCATAGGTCAGCACGCGTGCCAGGCGCAGGGTCTTGCTGCCCACATCCAGGGTGTCGCCAACCTTGAGGTTCAGCGCTGCCAGCAAGCGTGACTCTGCCCAGGCCTCACCGGGCGCCGGGCCGGCGCCAGCGGTTTCTTCGCCATAGGGTTGCGCAGCGCTCTTGAGCTCACCACGCAACGGGTATGCCTCATCGACCGCCTTCACGCTGGACAACTGGATGCCGTTGTCGGCGGCGATCACGCTGGCGAACTCGACCACGCGCGCATGCTCGAGCCCCGCCTGGGTGCCGGCATCGATCTGCTCCTGTCGGGCCGGGCTGCTGCCTTGCAGGATAAGGTCGGCGCCAAGGAACTCGGTCGCGCGCAGTTGCATCGCGCCATTGAGGCGCGCCCCGAAATAGCCGATCGCAGTGCTGGCAGCGACCGCCACCAGCAGGGCAAAGAACAGTACGCGCAGCTCGCCGGAGCGGGCGTCACGCAACAACTGCCGGGCGGCCAGGGCCACCAGGCGGAACATCGGCAAGCCGACCATCAGGGCTCCAGAGGCGCGACGAGGCGCCCGGCATCGAGGCGGATCAAACGCTGGCAGCGATGCGCCAGACGCTCGTCGTGGGTTACCAGTACCAGGGTCGTGCCGCGTTCCTTGTTCAGTTCGAACAGCAGGTCACTGATGCGCTCGCCGGTATGGCTATCGAGGTTGCCGGTGGGTTCGTCGGCGAACAGCACGTCGGGTTCGGCAGCGAAGGCGCGCGCGATGGCCACGCGCTGTTGTTCGCCGCCCGAGAGCTGGCGCGGCGAGTGTGTCAGGCGTTGGCCCAGGCCAACCCGTTCGAGGAGGTTGCGCGCATGCTCCCGGGCATCCTTGCGGCCGTCGAGCTCCAGCGGCAGCATCACGTTTTCCAACGCATTGAGGCTGTCCAGCAGTTGGAACGACTGAAACACGAACCCCACGTGTTCGGCGCGCACCCGAGCCCGCTGGTCCTCGTCGAGGGTGCCGAGGTCCTGGCCGGCCAGGGTCACGCTGCCCGCACTGGGCAGGTCGAGGCCGGCCAGCAGGCCGAGCAGGGTGGACTTGCCTGAACCCGAGGCGCCGACGATCGCCAGGCTGTCGCCTTTCGCCAATTGCAGGGAGAGTTCGTGCAGTATGGTCAGTTCACCTTCCGCGCTGGTGACCACTTTGCTAAGGTTCCGCGCTGTAAGAATGCTTGCGCCCATGGAGAGTCCCGATGCGAATGTGGTTGA
>JAQZAY010000446.1 GCA_029239415.1 Pseudomonas sp.
AATCGGTGGCGGCCAGTTGGGCCGCATGCTGGCCCTGGCGGGAACGCCGCTGGGCCTGGAGTTCACCTTCCTCGACCCGGCCGTCGACGCCTGTGCCGCGCCCCTGGGCCAGCACCTGCTGGCCGGCTATGACGACCCGGCCGCGCTGCGTCGCCTGGCTGATGAAGTCGACCTGGTGACCTTCGAGTTCGAAAGCGTGCCGGCCGAGACGGTCGCGTTCCTCTCGCAGTTCGTGCCGGTCTATCCGGGCGCCGAGGCGCTGCGCATCGCCCGTGATCGTCTGTTCGAGAAAAGCCTGTTCCGCGACCTGGGGATCCCGACCCCGGCGTTCGCCGACATCCATTCGCAGGCCGACCTCGAGGCGGCGGTGACCAGCATCGGCCTGCCGGCGGTGCTCAAGACCCGCACGCTGGGCTACGACGGCAAGGGTCAGAAGGTCCTGCGCAGCGCACAGGACGTCGTCGGGACCTTCGCCGAGCTCGGATCGGTGCCGTGCCTGCTCGAAGGCTTCGTGCCGTTCACTGGCGAAGTGTCGCTGATCGCCGTGCGTGCCCGCGATGGCGAGACGCGCTTCTACCCGCTGGTTCACAACACCCACGACAGCGGCATCCTGCGCCTGTCGGTGGCCAGCCAGGCGCACCCCTTGCAGGGTCTGGCCGAAGACTATGTCGGCCGGGTCCTGAAGGCGCTGGACTACGTCGGCGTGATGGCCTTCGAATTCTTCGAAGTCGACGGCGGCCTCAAGGCCAACGAGATCGCGCCACGCGTGCACAACTCCGGCCACTGGACCATCGAAGGGGCCGAGAGCAGCCAGTTCGAGAACCACCTGCGTGCCATCGCCGGTCTGCCCCTGGGTTCGACCGCCAAGGTCGGCGAAAGCGCCATGCTCAACTTCATCGGCGAAGTGCCTCCGGTGGCGAGCGTCGTGTCGATCGAGGGCTGCCATGTGCACCACTACGGCAAGGCCTTCAAGGCCGGTCGCAAGGTGGGTCACGCCACGCTGCGCTGTGCCGACCTGCCGACCCTGCGGGCCCGCATCGCCGACGTCGAAGCGTTGATCGCCGGCTGAGGGAACCTCCGCGCCCCGCGCGCCCTCTGAAGTGGCACACGCCCATTGTCTTGGTGGGCCTTTCATGTCACTTCAGAGGGATTCTTCATGGGTATCATCGGCACCATCTTCATCGGCCTCATCGTCGGCCTGCTGGCACGCTTCCTGAAACCTGGCGACGACAGCATGGGCTGGATCATGACCATCCTGCTAGGCATCGCCGGTTCGCTGGTCGCCACCTACGGTGGTCAGGCGCTGGGCATCTACCAGGCAGGCCAGGCCGCCGGCTTCTTCGGTGCACTGATCGGCGCCATCGTCTTGCTGGTCATCTACGGTTTCATCAAGAAGCGTTGATTGCAGGCTAGAATGCGCGGCAATCATCTGGGTTGCCGAGCATTCTCCATGCGTGCCTTGTTTCTCCTCCCGCTTGTCCTGGCCAGTACCCTGGCCCATGCCGAACTGCCTGAAACCGACTGGCTCGCGCTGATGCCGCGCTCCGATCAGAAGGCACTCGAGCAGATGCCCGACATCGACCACAACTCACCCGAAGCCCTGGGCACCTTCACCGACAAAGGTGGCCTCAAGCAGGGCAAGGGTCTGCCGGCGGTCATGTACTCGACCAAGACCGTGCCTGCGCTCGATGGCAAGTCCATCCGTCTGGGTGGCTATCCCGTGCCGCTCGAGAGCGATGCCAAGGGCAACAGCACCTTGTTCTTCCTCGTGCCATACCCTGGCGCGTGCATCCATGTCCCACCGCCGCCGCCCAACCAGCTGGTGCTGGTGCGCTACCCCAAGGGCCTGAAGCTCGACGACATCTACACGCCACTGTGGGTCAGCGGGACGCTCAAGGTCGAGAAGGTCAGCAACGACCTGGCCGATGCGGCCTATGCGCTGGACGCCAGCCAGGTGCGCGTGGTCGAAGACGCGGACCTGTAGAGGCCCGCGAGGCAGGCCGTACCCACCCAGGTCGATGGCGTCACAGTGCGTCGCAGAGGAAGCGCACGCTCAGCACATGTTGCTGGCCGGGCGCCAGGGTCACGGTGTCATCCCAGGCATTGGCCGTCTCGATGCACAGCATGCCTTGCCAGCCCTCGGCGGCCATGTCCGGCAGCGCGCATGCGCGCTCGGTCCAGGGATTCCAGATCACCGCCGAGCGTGAGCCCGTGGTGTGCAGGCTGAGACGACGCTTCCAGGTTGGATCGACGATCGCCAGGCGATCAGGGGCGTCGAGGTAGATGCGGTCGGTTTCGCCGACGAAGGTCAAGGCACCCTGCTGCCGACGGGTCTCCCAGTCGGCCAGGGTTTCCACGTAGTCCAGGCCGTCGACGCCTTCGACGCGGACCTGGCGCACGTCGCTGACGGCCAGGTAGCTGTGCAGCGCCTGGCTGAAGGTGACGTCGTCCTGGCCGAGGTTGTGGCTGGTCAAGGTCAGGCGCAGGTCGTGCGCTAGGTCGACGGTCAAGGTCAGCCGCATCGGGTGCGGCCACCCCGGCAGCTCGCCCTCGGCCTGGGGCAGGTGCAGCGTCATGCGCACACCGCTCTCGGTCGCCTCGATCCCCGCCGACTGCCACTCACGGGTGCGTGCCAGGCCATGGGCAGGCGCCTCGGTGCCGTGGTACATCGCCTGGACGGCCTGGGGGTTGCGCTGCAGGTTGCCAAACCAGGGCCAGCACACCGGGACACCGCCGCGCACCGATTTGCCCGTGTGGAACAGGGCTTCTTCGCTCAGCCACACCACCGGCGGCTGATCGCCCTGCCGATAGCGCAGGACTTGAGCGCCCTGGCGGGCGATCACCAGTTCGGCGCTGTCGGTGGTGATGCGCCAGCAATCGAGGTCGCCGAGCCGCAGGGTGTCGACCGTGTGATCCATCATGTACAAGCCTCATTGAATGATGCGAAGCCGGACCCGGCTGCGTGACCGATGCCTAGCGACGCGGGACGGAACGTGTGCGCCCGCTGCCATCGATGGCGACGAAGACGAAGACCGCTTCGGTCACCTTGCGCCATTCGCTGGACAACGGATCGTCGCTCCACACTTCGACCATCATGCGG